>CAZKIC010000047.1:0-6036 GCA_964552785.1 uncultured archaeon | reverse complement strand
AAATAATAATATGTAATAAGAGATTTATAAAGATTAATAAAGATTAGTCTAGAAAAATAACCAAAGAGGTGGTAATATGGATACTTATTTCTTTACTTCAGAATCAGTCACAGAAGGTCATCCCGATAAGATGTGCGATATAATATCCGATTCTATATTGGATGCTATTATTGAGCAAGATAAAAATGCCAGAGTTGCGTGCGAGGTTGCAACAAAAAATGGAGGAATAATGGTCTTTGGCGAGATAACTACTACAGCTTGGGTAGACATAAATAAAATAGCAAGAGAAGCTATAAAAGAGATAGGTTATACAAAATCAGAATACGGAATAGAATACGAGACATGCACGGTTTGGACCCAAATAACTGAACAGTCTCCTGATATAGCCATAGGTGTTGACAGTGATAAAGAAAAAAACAAAGAACAAGGTGCAGGAGATCAAGGGATGATGTTTGGTTATGCATCTAATGAAACTCCTGAAATGATGCCATTACCCATTCTCCTGGCTCACAGATTGACAAAAAGACTGTCGGATGCGCGAAAAAATAAAGAGATAAGATGGCTACGTCCAGATGGAAAAGCCCAGGTTACAGTTGAATATTCAAAAGAAGGGAAACCTTTAAGAGTTGATGCTATTGTTGTGTCCACCCAACATGACGAAGGTATAGAATACAATAATTTGAAAGAAGACATAAAGGAAAAAATAATAATGCCTGTCTGCAAAGAATGGGTTGATGAGAAAACAAGGTATTTTATTAATCCTACAGGAAATTTTGTCAGAGGCGGGCCTTACGCTGACGCGGGATTAACTGGAAGGAAAATAATTGTAGATACTTATGGCGGTATGGGAAGGCATGGAGGGGGAGCTTTCTCAGGAAAAGACCCCTCAAAAGTTGACAGAAGCGGTGCTTATATGGCGCGTTATATTGCAAAAAACATTGTTGCTGCCGGGCTGGCGGATAAATGCGAGGTACAGTTAGCGTATGCAATAGGCCATCCCGAACCTGTTTCTATAAACGTAGACACTTTCGGAACAGAGAAAACAAAAAAAGAGGATATTGTCAAAATTATAAGAAAGGTGTTTAATTTAAGAGCAAGAGAGATTGTTGAAACACTGGATTTAAAAAGACCCATCTATAAAAAAACTGCTGCTTATGGACATTTCGGGAAAGATGATCCTGATTTCACATGGGAAAAAACAGACAAGGTTGAAGATATAAAGGATGCCTTAAAAGAAATCTCTAGTTAATCTCTTGAAAAAGAGACCAAAAATATTCTTTACACCTATGTATAGACAAAACCTTTTTATAAAATAAAGAGAAAGGAAAATTATGTCGGATTTATTTGGTAATATAAAACCTATTCTAAAAGATGATTTGCCATTAAGAGAAGCATTTATACCAGAAAGAATGCTGCATAGAGATGGAGAACTTAAAGCAGTGATATCCTGCTTAAAACCTTTATTAAACAAACGCAATATGAGGGATATGTTTATAACAGGACCCACAGGAACTGGTAAAACCACACTAATACAATACTCTTTTGAACTTCTTATGGAAGAAACAACAAATGTTGTTGCAGTATATGTTAATTGCTGGAAAAAACCAACAATTAATGCTATAATGAATAAGATATATTTAAGTGTTAACAGGAACAAAGCACTTTTCGCCCACAAGAAGACAACCTCTGATTTAATCAAAGATGTTGATGAGGAATTAAAAAGACAAGACAAGAAACTGGTTATCGCACTAGATGAAGTAGATAGAATAGAAGACATGGATTTTCTTTATACTTTATCAAGATCGGATTATGGGTTAGTTCTGTTGTCGAATGACCCTTACGCATTAAAGAACCTGGATCAGAGAATAAGAAGTTCTTTGTCATTAGAAAATATAGAATTTAGGGCTTATTCTGTAGAAGAGATGTTTGATATACTAAAAGATAGAGTTGAGTATGCATTCTATCCACGATCTATAGATGATTCCATGATAAAACTTGTATCTTTAAACTCTAATGGTGATGCAAGAGTTGGTCTTGAAACTCTAAGAAAGGCGGCTCTGATAGCTGAGGATGACAATAAGGAAAAGGTTGAAAGAGAGCACATAATCAAGGCATTGCAAGGAACAAAGAATATAAAAAGTTCGCAGATAATAAGTAGTCAAACACCAGAAATAAAATTATTATATAAGATAATTGAGGAGAAAGGAGAGATAGCGTCTTCAGATCTTTTCAAGGAATTTAATGAAAGATATTTAGAGGAACAAGGGAAAACGATCTCCGAAAGAACTTTCAGAAAGTATATGCAAAAAATGGTTGCATTAAAAGTTTTGAATTCCAAAGGGGATGTAAGGTGGAGAAAATATAGTATTGTAAAGTGATTCTTATGAAATGTATAATATTAATGGGCGGGGAGAGCTCAAGATTTTGGCCTCTGAACTATAACGGTCATAAAGCATTATTCATGCTGTACGGCAAGACGATATTAGAACACACTATAGATTCTGTTAGAAAATTAGGGATAAAAGACATAATAGTAGTAAGAAGCAAAGACGTGGATATATCATACATCGGCGGAATAAAAGTTATAGAACAAGTAAAACCAGAGGGAATGGGGGATGCATTGAAAAAATGTGAAAATTTGATAGATGATGATGAATTATTTCTGGTTATTAATCCTTATCATATTAACATAGATTATTTATTAAAGGATGTGGACATTAAAGAAAAAACCTTGTTCGGCATTAAGACAGATAAACCCGAGAATTATGGTGTGTTTGAAATAGAAAAAGGAAAAGTTAAAGGAATAGAAGAAAAACCAAAAAACCCTAAATCTAATTTAAGGGTTGTTGGCGTCTATATATTAGATAAGAAAATATACCAATATCTCCATAAACACAAAGGGCATTATTCTTTTGAAGATGCATTAAATGACTATGTTGTTGATAATGAAATTAAGTTGGTCGAGCTCAAAGAAGAACCATTAACACTGAAATATCCGTGGCAATTGTTTGATATAAAAAGATTATTTCTTAACAAAAAAAACCGGAACAAAGGTAATTTAAAAAGAAATGTGGTTTTGGATGACAGCAATGGTCCGATAATTATTGAAGAGGGCGCGGTAATTTACGAGAATGTTGTCCTAAGAGGGCCTGTTTATATAGGCAAGAACAGTATTATAGGTAATAACTCCCTTATAAGAGAGTCTATAATTGAAGAAGAATCCAAAATAGGTTGTTTCTCTGAAATTGCGAGATCTATAATATCGAAGGGTTGTTCATTCCATTCCGGATATTTGGGAGACTCCATACTTGGCGAGGGAACCAATATAGGAGCGGGATTTGTAAGTGCAAACAAAAGGATTGACAGAGGCAATATAAAAACAAAAGTCAAAAACTCAAAAATGGAGACTGGTTTAAATAGTTTAGGGGTCATAACAGGAAAAAATGTTTCTATAGGGATAAAATCAGGAACTATGCCGGGGGTATTATTAGGAAATAATGTAACAATATACCCGGGAAGTATTGTTTTTAAGAATATAAAGGATGATGAAATATTCAGGAGCGATTAAAATGATTGTTGGCTTAAGATCCCGACCAAATTATTCTGATATTATCTCAACCATACATGCAACTCCTGTAATACAAATAGAGTTAACTGAATCGGCAATATTGAACAAGGGTATTATGCTTAAAAATCTTCAAATGGCAAAAGAAGAAATTAATTCAAAAGAGAATAATATAATATATGATTCCCTGTTCTTCGATGCTGATGAGATACCTTCAAGATACATCAAGGACGCATTAATTATTGCAAAAACCCTAGGTATCAAATTCCGTTATTATGAAAGTTTGAGTGAGGGGTATGAAAAATACATGGTAAAAATAAAGAAGATAAAAGAACTTTGTGAAAAAAACGATATTGATGTTGTCTTTCAGAACCCGCAAGGATATGGATTAAATAAATTAGTTAGTGATTTCTTCTCAAATCAGATAACGATCTCTTTGAATCTTTTTGATTTCATAAAATCAACAATCAAGTATGATGAAGCTATTGAAGCAAAATTCATCAATTACAAAGATGATATTGAAATACTTTTTAAAGACAACAAAGACAAAATAGACGACATAATTATTGACTTCTCTGAAATTAATACTATAACATCCAAAGAATTTAATGATATACTGGCGATATTGGCCAGAAACAGATTCTCTAATCATGTAATACTTAATGTTGAAAACATGACGCAAAAAGAAACAAGCAATAGCCCTGAAGTCTTAAAGATTATTGAGACTGTAAGAAATAATTTTAAAGAGAAAAAGATAAAGAAAGGGCTTGTAATGTTCGATGCTGACAACACATTATATGATATATTTCCGGAAGTTGCTTATAAAAAACTATATGATTTGCTGTCCAGAATGAAAAATAAACCCCCTGAAGAGATCAAAGAAAGACACAGAAATTTGATAAACGAGGTTAAAAAATCCAAAGATCCAAAGAAAAGAACTCTTTTATATACACTTTCAAAGTTGCTAAATGATAAAGATATGGTTGAAGAAGCTTATGAACTGTTCTGGCATAATATATGCAATGAATTGAAGCCAAGAAAACACTTAAAAGAGGTCATAAGGGAACTCTCCTATGATTATGAGCTGATTGTATTTAGTGATGAATTTAAACCCATCCTGATAAATAAATTGAATTCTGTTTTCCCTGAATGGAAGGAATATTTTAAAGAAATCGTTACACCAGAGATTACGGACAGTATGAAACCGTCCAGAAAATATTACGATTATGTCCTGAAAAAATACAAATATAAGAAAGAAAACATATGGGTTGTTGGTGATTCATGGAAAAGGGATCTTGAACTTGCAAAGAAACTTGGATTAAACACAATTCTTCTGAAAGAATTTAAACCAAAAACAATATTTGACTCATTTGACGACATTAGGAAAGATATAGATTTTCCCGACTATGAAGCCGATGATTTCAGAAATATTATAAATATCATAAAGAAGAAGGAAGGATGATATGCAATCATTAGAAAAAGTCTTTAACAGATATGATTTAAGGGGTGAATACCCCACAGAAATAGATGAAACGTTTTCATACAGATTAGGAGTTAGTGCAGGAATATTTGCAAATTCATTAAAAGGAGGTCTTGTTGTTGTTGGAGGCGACACAAGGCAAAGCACAGATTCCATAAAGAAAGAATTTATAAAAGGATTAAATTCTCAAGATTTAGAAGTATTAGATGTCGGGATATCCTCAACTGACAAAGTTGCTTTGTTGGGAAAGAAAAAAGGCGCGGTTTTTTCAGTAATGGTTACGGCTTCGCATCATTCTTACGACCGTAACGGGTTTAAATTTATGTATAGAGAAGGAAATGGATTCCTAAATGAAGACATGGATAAAATAAAGAAAATATTCCGGGAGATCGATATTTCTCAAAAAAAAACAATAACTAAGGTTAAGAACATTCAAGAAGAAGCAGATAACATATATTTTGAGTCTGTTGAAAAATCACTTGAATACTATTTAGGAAAAAACCACAAAACACCGAGAATAAAGATAATTGTTGATGCGTGTAATGGAGGTGCTTTTAGATTAACAAAACATCTTTTCAAAAAATACGGATTTAATTTTGTTGAATATAACTGCAATCCAAATATAAACAAGGATATACATCCAGAACCAACAAGAGAAACCAGAATACATTTAAAAGATATCATGAAGAGAGAAGATGCTGATATGGCTGTTGGCTATGATCTTGATGCAGACAGAATTTATATGATTACCAAAAAACATGAATGGATAGACGGGGATGAAATATTTCTTTTGTTGGCAAAATTCATAGATGCAAAAAAAATAGTTGCTTCTTTGGACACATCCCAAATATTAGAAAAAAATTTGGATGCGAAAATAGAATATGCAAGAATTGGAGATATATTTGTTTCGGAAAAAGCATTAAGAGTAAATGCGGACTTTCTTGGGGAGCCGAACGGGCATTATGCATTTCCTCATTTTTGCATATACAAT
>CAZKIC010000046.1:0-6127 GCA_964552785.1 uncultured archaeon | reverse complement strand
CTTCAAAAACCTCGGACAAATCTATGTTCGTCTTAGCCTTTAATCTTTTTGAAAGCTCTGCGAAAGTATCAAAATGTCTGAAGAACAGTTCTCTTAATTTCTGTTTATTCCCGAGATCATACAAGTAGGAAAACATAGACACTTTTTTTATATTTTCTTTGAAACTGTTGCTTTCTTCTTCTGACATCATAGCTACTGTATTCAAAACATCAAATTTGAATTTGCCGTGTTCAGAAAATGAATCACTAAATATCTCGTCCATTCTGCCACTGAAATCTGAATAATCATGAGTTGATATATATTCAAAAGCTTCTTTTGGTGTTCTTCCTTTAATCAAATCCTTGAACAAGTGGTATCCCGTGTAATGATCTCTATCAAGTATCAGAAGAACAGAATCCTCAATAGACAATAATAAATCGGCAACATCCGGATTCTCTCTGGCAATACTGTATAAATATAATCTCGTGAACAAATAAGCGTTTAATTCATCCCAATTCTGACCTTTTTCATCCTCGGAAAGTTCTGAATTGACAAATAATGTTGAGATTTGTGAATCCAATAAAGTGTTTAGTTTCTTCATTCTTTTTGTATCTTCAACAAAAAAATCTATTGTTTGTTTTTTATACTTCAGTTTTGCAAGCATATATTCTTCCTCAGGAGTTAAACCTTCTCCTGCTTTTTTTCTGTAAAGATTCAACAAGTCTTTCAATAATCCTTCATATCTGATTTTTCTGTCTAACAGATCTGATTTTTCTTCAATCTCTCTTCTCAGTCTGGCAAGGCGTCTGTTAAAACCATGAATATTTGTGAAGTGTCCCAGTTCATGAGACAAAATACAGTAAAATACAGGTTCTAAAAAAGGCTTTAGTTCTATATTTCCTGTATATTTGTTGGCTGTACCGGCGACACCTTTCTCGTGGTTTTTGTTGAAACTGTCTTCTGTATTCATAATAATATTTATATTCTTGATAAAAGCTTCCGGATTTTTCGCAATCTTTTTCAATATATCCGTCATTGCTCTTTCGGCCTGGTCCTTGTTTTTTACAATCTCTTTAAGTTCTGCCGGCAGTTTGCTGTATAAGTACACCAAAACATACGAATTAAATGCTTGTGAATGCGGGGACTGCGCAAAAGAAGATAATTCATTATCTGTAGCAACATAAGTATAATGGAAAAAATTTCTTAAATCCTGTGGGGATGATAAAGGCGCTCTTGCATCTCCAAAATACATGGCTTTTATTTTTTCAAACTCGTCTCTTAGATCACTTTCTGTATAAAGTGATAGATTGGTCAATAAAAAAAGTTCTCTTTTTAATTCTAATAACAGCTTGTAATATTCTACATCTTTTACATCTGTGTATAACCTCTTTGTGTGTTCAAAATAAGGTATATCTTTCAGTTCAATAACAGGGACAAATTCTCCCTTCTCATTTTTTTTGAAAAATTCACTCTTAGAATCTTTCAACGCTTCATAATCTGTTTTTGATATAGTGTTTGAAAGAGACGTGTTTATAATCTCGTCCTGTACTGTTTTTAATTCTTCTTCTAAAGACTTTATTTTTTCAGAGTATTCAGTAGCAATATAGGTCGCACGAGATCTCTCTGGAGTCCTGTCTGAATCAGATGCATAACTCCTGCCAACAGAAACAGGATTTGTCAGCAAACCAACAGACAATAAACAGGATACACCGTAACCCAGTAGAGTATTCCTCAACGAACTTTTCATTAAAACACCTATCTACTATATAGTAGTTAAATATTTAAAATTATTTTTTCTTAAACCAGAATTTTAGAAGTAGATAGATATTTCATAAATCAGACAACTCTATAAAAGGCATGCTTTCAATATTTCCTGCTGGTGTGATTCTTTGGAATCTTCCTTTTTCTATTAATTCCTGAATGTTTGACACCCCTAAATAATAAGCCATGCTCCTCTTTAAAGCACCTATATATTGCGCTAATATCAACTCAACAGGACCTTTAAAAGGAACATCTTTTGAAACTCCTTCTGCAACCAAAGGCTGTCCGTCTTTCTGCATATATCTTTCTCTTGATCCTCTGTTAGCTTTCATCGCTTCCAGAGATCCCATACCTCTGTAACATTTATAGTATTTCCCATCTTTCTCTTTTTTCTCTCCAGGGGCTTCTTCTGTTCCTGCAAAAACACCTCCCATCATAACAGAATGCGCTCCTGCGGCTATTGCTTTAGGCACATCGCCTGTGTATTTTATACCTCCGTCAGCACATACAGGTATGCCGTATCTGTGCGCCACCAATGCACACCTGTATACAGCACTTATCTGGGGTGCCCCGACACCCGCGACTTTCCTTGTGGAACATATTCTTCCCGGGCCCTGGCCTACCTTTATACCATGAACTCCTAATTTTGCAATTTCTTCTGCCGATTCCGGCTCGGAAATATTTCCTGCTACTATGTCTACCCGATCACCATACAATTTCAGCAAGTCTTTTATTATTTTGTGTCCTGGTTCAGTGTCTATATGCGCCGCGTCTGTAACAAGCACATCCACTCCTTCTTTGATGAGCATGTATGCTCTTTCAATAGCATCTTCTCCCACACCGACAGCAGCGCCAACAATTAATCTGTTATTATCATCAAGGTTATAATTATCACGATTCCCCTTTTTTATCTCTTTAAGGTCATCGAATACATACATCCCTTTTAATTTCTTATTATTGTCAACCAGAGGAAGTGTTGATATTCTGCGTTCTTTCATTATGTCATATGCCTCTTCAATGCTGCAACCCTGCTCTTCAAACACCAACCCTTCTTTTGTCATTATCCCTCCTATTCTTCTTGAAGAATCTTCAATATATTCAAAATCCTTTCTTGTCAATACACCCAATAATCTTCCTTCTCTGTCAACTACAGGAAATTTGTGGAATTTATACCCGTTTTCTTCTTTCATTCTTAAAAGATCATCAATAGTCTGATCTGGATAGACACAGACAGGATTATCTATTAATCCGTTCAGATAAGACTTGACTCTTGCAACTTCCCTTGCCTGTTCATCAGGTGTTAAATTTTTGTGTATTATCCCTATGCCTCCGTTTAATGCCATTGCTATTGCCATTTCTGATTCTGTTACTGTGTCCATTGCAGCACTGACTAAAGGTATCTTTAAAGGTGTTCTTATTGAGAATAATGTTTCCGTAGAAGGAACAGGCGTTTTAGAATACCCTGTTTTAAGAGTTACATCGTCATAAGTAAGGCCCAGAAAATTTCTTGCGAGATAATCAAAAAATTCTTTTTTCTCTTTGTTCACTTCAGGACTGCATAAACCAAAGGACGACATAGTATCTCCTTTTTTAGACAATAGGAAGGAAAAATATTAAATATTTCACGTACTTATTTGTCTAAAGGTAGGTATGCTCTTTAGATATTTAGACATCTTCTGTGATTAAATGGTTTTATTTAAGTAATATACATAGCTACTGCTATATCTTATAAAACAGGTAACAGAAATAGAAGAAGCCAGGCAGTTTTTTAGGCTGCCTGGATTTCTACTTGGACTCACGATCAAAACATCCGGGCTCGAATGGATGTTAAGTATGATAGGATAAAGCTTATGCCTTATCCTTCTTACATTGCGGTAAATCCCGCATAAGGCTCGTCGGGTTCTTGGATATCATTCGGTTCTTGTATTTTCGGTTCTTCGTCCATAAAGGACATTTCAAATGGCTCGAATTCGGATAGAAGTCCTAACATAAATCTCACCTCGCAAATGTTAAACTAATAAGTATATAGTAGCCTTGATGCACCAACCTTATCTTGTAGTCTTTTTAGAAGGTCAGTGCGTTAGAAGTTTGGTTTAATAACGAATAACCCTCTAACTAAAGCAAACACAATAGTATAGAATCTAGACATGGCTCCTGTGCCACAATGCCAACATGTATTTTGTGTTTGCATAAATTACACCATAAAGTATTACTAAATATGTACGTATTCCTATATAAATCTTTCTATTAAAGAACCTTGTGTTTTCATAAAGTTTTAAAAAACAAATGCAAAAATTATAACTTATTTAATATTATCTCCACAAATAGTAATACTATGGCAGGCATAAAGATTGCTGCAGTAATAACTTTGTTTATTCTCGTAAGCATATCTTTCGGAGCAACCATAAAAGGTACAGTTTATGATTGGTATACCTTAAAACCTGCTAATGGAACGATAGTTACAATCAACACTGTACCCATACAGAAATTTGTTGCAAAAAATGGTAATTATGAGTTTGATGTTCCTGCTGGAGACTATGAACTCAGAGCAGACAAAGTCGAAGACGGAAAAATTACTGCAACAATAAGTGAAAATGTGACAGTAACTTCTGAAGGGACATTTATAATAGACCTTATATTATTTCCTGATTTCTCAGATGACATAACTTTTGATGAAAATATTTCTGTTGAAGAAGTAATTGGAGAAGAAGCCAACTACAATTTATATTATATTATAGGTATTGCTATCTTAGTAGTGTTGGTTTCCTTATATGCATTCAAAAACAGACTGCCTCTTCCGCCAAAAACAAAAAACGATATAGGAGAGGATCTTCTACCTTTATTGGAATTTATTAAAAAAGAACGCAGAATAAAACAAAGTGATTTAAGGAGGGAGATGAAGTTCAGCGAGGCCAAACTTTCGTTGATGCTGACAGATCTTGAATCACAGGGTCTTATAAAGAAAGTCAAGAAAGGAAGAGGAAACATCATAATATACAAGGGATGAAGATTTGCTTTACTTCTATTTTGTATTCTTTAGGCTCTGTAGAAATCATCCATCTGGTTTAATCCTCTGAAACACTGCATAAATTTATGCAGTGTTGTGTAATGGGGAAATGTTAATAAGTTTTATTATTTGTTCTCCATATATCTATTTATCTCCCTTTAATGTTGTTGTTTTTTTCCATCTGATTTTCAACTAGATTTTCAACTAATAACATTATAGAGAGAACTAGTTTATATGTTTCCTGCAGAGCCATTCTTTATATACATCTTTATATACAAATACATACAATAATATCTATAGGGGGATGTATGGTTCTTGAGTCTTTGGTTAATTGGAGAGAAGCAGAAACAAAGCCGTGGAAAGTTCTCGTAGTTACATTCTTAATCACAACAATGTCGATATGGCTCTCATACTATATATTTCCGGACAGCACCTCGCTGATGTTTTTGTCTTTCCTGTCAATGGCGACAATGCCTCTAATATATAAGATCATGAAGCATGAAGAGGAAGTTGAGGAAGAGGAATATTTAAATATGAGCTTTTTTCAAAGGCATTATAGAGTAATAGAGGTTTACACTTTTTTCTTTATAGGTGTTATAGTCACGGTAGCATTCTGGCATACCGTTTTAAGTCCGGAAGCATCTAGTTTTTTGTTCTCAAAGCAGGTTGAGACTCTGTCAGCAATAAGATCTGATATAGACTCTCCTTCAGCAGGAATGTTCACTAACTCGTTAAGTGAATTTGGAATAATTTTCTTAAACAATCTGCAAGTTTCTTTCATTGCATTTATAACTTCTTTCTTATTTGGTACAGGTGCAATATTCATACTTGCGTGGAATGCATCCATATTGGGTGTTTTTTCAAGCATTTTTGCAAAAGAATTTACAACCTCTCCATTGTTATTAGGACATATTGAAGGATTGTTAGCAATATCCCTTCACGGAATCCCTGAAATGTTCTCTTACTTCATAGCAGGATTAGCCGGAGGAATACTTTCTGTTGGAGTAATAAGGAGCAAACACAAAAAATACATAGTCAAAGATGCAATCCATATTTACTTAATTTCTGTCATATTTGTTTTTATTGGCGCGGTTTTAGAGGCTTTTGTAACTCCTTTGTTATGATTTAAAGTTGCTCGATATGAGGAATCTTAAAGCAGGAGGTCTTAAAATGACAGAAGGTTTCGGATTTTTGGACTCTGTCGGACTCTATGGATCCTTAATCCTTAGTGGTATGTGGGATAGATTTGTCGGTCCTGGTGATGCGGTATATTTATTAGAAAGAATAACGGAAGATCCTGACCTTAATGTATATAAAGACCCAGAAGAGAAAAAAGCAGAGAGACAGGATTATAGGACAAGTATGTAATGTTCTTATGTG
>CAZKIC010000045.1:0-6236 GCA_964552785.1 uncultured archaeon | reverse complement strand
ATACAAAGGTGAAATTATGAGATCATTGAGAGTATTTTCAATAATATCATTAATATTGGTTCTTGGAGTTGTAATATCTGGTTGTGTGAGTTCTCCAGAAGAAAAAAACATAACAATACAAGAGAATGCAGACATAAGTCCTGATACACAAAACACAGAAATAAACGAGATTAACAAGGAAATAACAACAACTGATGAAGTCGATCAGAATTTAAATGCTGATGAACTAGGAGATATAGATCTAAGTTTAATATAACAACTAACCTTATCCAGCAAAATAAACAAATTCTGTTCTAATTTTTCTAATGAGCGTACTAATATCAGAGAAAAAAGAGTATAAATCAATATTTATTTCTTGTCCTTATTAAGTACTTTATATCTGCCAATTTTATTGTTTTTCTTCCAGCGTGCTTTGAAACATCAAATGCTTGTCTTCCCAATTCTATTCCTATATCTTCCAGAAGCTCAACGAACAGCTCTGCTGCATCTTTTGACACTCTTTCAGCACCCGCTTTCCTAAGTATTCTGTCTCCTGCCGCCACAGGTATGGACCCCATAAAATCACCCATACATATATTGTATATTAAAATATATAAAACAAGAAAAAACAATAAATAACTGTATATTTCATGCGTAGTTCTTCTTATTCTCAATCTTCTTCAAGATGTGGTCCACCAATCTCTTTGCAATATTCGTTTCTGTGGCTTCCATCATTCCTTTAATACCCGGATTTATGTTGACTTCAATAACATAATAGGCATTCTTGCTCTCTAAAATATCAACAGCACAAATATCTGCTCTTATAGCTTTAGCGGTTCTTAAAGCAATATCCTTGATTTCGTCATTTATATCATATTTGACTGCCTTGCCCCCTAATTTAACATTCGCTCTTTTCTCGCCTTCTTTGGCAACTCTCTTATATGCTCCTATAATCTCGTTCCCTGCAACCAGAACTCTTATATCCTCCCCGGGATTAGGTACAAACTCCTGTATCAACACCTTCTGATTCAAGACTTCCATGCTCTCAAAAATACCCTCCATTACTTCCTTGCTCTCAACATACATTATACCAGATCCTCCTGATCCGGACATAAGCTTCATCATAACAGGAAATTTAAGGTCTTTTACAAGTTCATTTAATCTATTCATAGATTTGACTAGATAAGTGTTTGGAACATTGATTCCGTGTTGCGCCAGAACAACAGAAGTAAGAAACTTATCATGGGCCACTAAAACAGTTGCAGAATTATATGGTTTAAGGACATCAAAACCATCCAAGAGGTTAACTATCTGAAAGCCAAAATCCTTTCTTAGTCCGTCAATCTTAGTATAGATATAATCAAAATCATTAATATTTATGTTCTCATTGGAGAATCCGACAGTATTGTCGCTTATTGATAGCGAGATGTCATTGATTGGAACCACAGAAACATCAAAAACTTTCTCGGCCTCAGAAATAATAAGTTTGGTTGTTTCAGACATCTTCTTAGGTGTTATCAGCAACATTTTAGGTCTCTTCTTTATTCCCATAAAAACACACTACATTTTTATTCTTCTCATAAGTCTTTTTAATAAAGATGCGGACAAAGCTCCTTCATCAACCAACAATGGCTCTACATAAGACTCTATTACAGATTTGCCGTAAATATTGGCATATTTCAAGACAGACGGCATAAGGTCAATATTGAAAACAACTAACCCGTCATCACTTCTAATAAACTCAACATCAATTATCTTTGAATCAAAAACATTCGCTATAGAATTCATAAATTCTCTCTCTTCCTTGTCTAATTTATATTTCTCTCCATCTTTCAGAGCATAAAAATCACTGAAAAGTTTTATTGCTTTAATCCTTACTCCCTCTGGTATTATTTGAAGAATTATATTTTGGGATAAAGACTCCATTGTATCTAGAACAGTATTCAGCGAACTTTTAGAAACTATAATCATTCCTTTTTTATTGCCACTCAACTTTACAAAAACAGGGTATCTCAAATCCTCAATTATCTTATCAAACGATTTCCTTGATTTTGATATATATGTTTTCGGATATTTTATATTTTTAGACTCAAGCACTAAAGGAATCATAATCTCGTTTGACAAATAAAAGAAGGCGTTATAAGATATTGGAGAATAAACTTTTTTCTCGGAGAATATTCTCAGCAATGCAAAACCAAGTTCGGAATTCTTTCTGCTAATAAGAGGAAGAACAACATCAAAATCTCCTAAATTAATCCCTTTATAGAACGCTTCAACAGTGCCGTTTTTCTCTATTCTAATTGCTTCTGTAGGAACATACATAACCTTTTCAAATTTCTGTTGGGCGTAATCAATAATCGCTATAACACTCTTTGTTCTTTTTTCGGGTCCAGTAATTAACAGCTTCATAATGTTTCCTCGTGAATCCTTTTACTTTATACTTCTTAATAAGTGAGAGTCATGGCTTTTCTCTATATCTATAACAAAATTTCCATGTATTATATCTCTTCCAATCAAAACAGGGGTAAACATGTTTTTTCTTGATGAGATATTTACTGTTTTCTTAAAATTCCTTCCTTTGATATTAAACTCACACGGCACCAAAATTCTTCTAACATGTCTTTCTGTTTTGCTCTTGACAAGAACCTCTCCTTCTATTGGTCCAAGTTCAAGCTTTCTTGCCAATTTCACATCAACAGAAGTTCTAGTTGCGCCAGTATCAAACAAAGCCTTAACTTTAAGTGTCTTTCCATTGTTCCCTTTAATTGTGATTTCTTCTACAAGACCGACCACATCTTTTTTTTCTAAAGATTCTTCTTCAGAAATAATCTTCACCTTCAACATATGTTATGTGATTAGATTTTTTAAATTTAATCCTGGCATCAACAAAATCTGATAGTTTTTGTTCATGGCTCACAATAATTATTTGCTTTAAATCCAATGAAAGCAGAACATCCCTCACTCTATCTAATTGCTCTGTGGAAAAGCCATCGGTTGGCTCATCCAAAATCAGCAAGTCTTTCGTGTTCAGATTATCAGCAATCCCATTAACTACTTTATTCAATGCAAGCCGGTATGCCAAAGCTATTGATGTTTTCTCACCACCAGATAAAAATCCATAAGGAATATTATAACCATTCTGAGTGATAACAGGGGTAAAATACTCATCTATATGCGCGGTTATTTCATCATCCTCTACTAATTTAGAAAACCAAGTTCTAAATAACAAGTCGAACTCATTATAAATTCTACCGAAAACATGTTTCTCTATTGTCTCCATCAACGGAATAAACACACCTTCCAACCAACTCCTTATAGAAATCTTATAATTCATATCTTTATTCTTTTTTTCTTTCTCATTAATTCTTGCTTCAAGGTCTTTAATCTCTCCCTCTAAAGAGTTTATTTTTTCCTTAACAACCGCAACATTATTTCCTGCTTCATTAGCTCTCTTCAATAAATTCCTCTCCAATTCTTCATACTTCTCAATTTCTTTTGTTTTATCCATGAATTCCTCGAGCTTTCTCTGTAAAACCATGATCTCTTTATCTTTAGTGTAGTTCTCATCTAAAAGCTTCTGAATTTTGTTCTCTAATGAATCAACCTCTTCCTTAACTCCTTCTACATTTTTAATTTTTATTTTAACCTCCACCAACTCTTTTTTTAAGTCAAGAATTTTCTCCCTTTCCTTATTCAATAACTCTAATTCTTTCTTAAGAGTCTCGTTTTCCTTGGAAAAAATATCTTTAATTTTCTCAAATCTCTCTATCTTCTTATTTTCCTTGTTCCTTATTGATTCCTTATGAGAATGGGAAACATTTTGCATACACAAAGGACACTCATCCAATCTGCTGATTTCCGATGTAATTCTCCGGGATTCATTAATCCTTGTCTCGGCTTCAACAATCTTCTTATTATTTATTTCTATATGCTCATTCAGTTCATCAATCCTCTTTCTAATACCATCTTCTTCAGAAATTTTCTTCTCAATGGCTGCTTTCTTAGAAAGCAAAGAATCTTTATCTGTTTCGAGAATGATCTTTCTTTTCCTGTCTATCTCTTTCTTCAGCTCCTCAATATCTTTTAAATTCCTTGATTTAATCTCTTTACTTAAAGAAAGCTTCCTTTCAACATCTTTCTTTTCTAACTCGCTTCTTCTTAGCTCCTTGAGTGTGTTCCTAATCTCTATAAGCTCATTTTCTATCTCTATGAATTTATTTTTTAAAGAAGAAAAATCTTTCTGATATTCTTTAATGCTATCCTTCTTGGTCTTTAATTCTTTCTTAAGTTCCTCTAGATCAGAAACAAATCCTTCTATGAACTTAATATCTTCCTTCAATTTCTTGACATAAATCTTTGAGTTGTCTCTTATCCTTTTGTACTTATCAATCTCGAATATATTTCTCATTGTCTTTAATCTGTCATCTTTGCTACCCAACAAAATATTTTTCATCTGCTCCTGGGCCGTATATACTGTGTAATAAAACGGAGAATATTGTTCTCTCTTGCCTTTCTGCTTATATCCTAAGATTTCATTGATCTCTTCCCTAAGCATTAAAGGGCTTCCTTTCTTTACAACCCCGTTCACAGAAATATAACCGTCTTTTTGGACAACAGAAGAATTTTTCCTCTCTAAAGTTCTCTTTATCTCCACAGTCTTGTTGTTTATATTTAATGATAATATTACCTCACCCTTATTCTCCCCATTTCTCAACAAAGAATTTCCTGGAAGCTCGCTTCTCAAACCGAACAAAGCGAAATCAATAGCATACAAAACAGAACTCTTACCTGAACCTATATCCCCCTCTAATAATACGATTCCTTCAGGAAATTTAATATCTCCTTCCGTATAACTCCTTATGTTCTTTAACCGTAATCTTTTCAAAATCATACTATTCCCCGAATATATCTTCACCCAATCTTATGATCCTGTCATTAAACATATCATTATTTTCTGATTCATTTTTTTCAGTATCGAATTTCTCAAAAACCTTGAATACAATCTCTTTTTCATTAAAAGGAACATCCAATTGACCTAAATGCTCTTCTATTAACTTGTCTTCAATATCCTTCACTCCTCTTCTTGAATCGATCTTTATCTCAACAAAATCTCTTGAAAGCAATTTAGAAATATCCCTCTTAAACACATAAACACCTTTAACTCTCACAAAATCCATCAAATTTTTGAATCTTATGTCTGAAGATGACCCTGAAGAAAGAGTCCCTGTAAGTTTTAGTAACAATATCTTATCCTTTAAATCCACTTTTTGTAGTTCCTCCATTATTTTTTCCTCGGACTCTTGTGGATCCAAACCATCCAGATTTATCTCTAATGCAACAATATCTTTCAACTTTACATATTCTTCCCGTATATTAATGTCTTTGTTGTTACCAACCTCGATAATAAAAAATGACCCTTTTTTCAAAGACTCTAATTCCTGAAAATTGTCGGGATACAAAGGACCTGGATAAGCAACATACCCTATAGAATCTTTCTGAATAATTCTATCGTGAATATGCCCTCCGGCATAATAATCAAACCCTTTCGGAAATGAGTTTAATGAGATGGATTCCATATTCTTCAGAAATTCCGGTTTGTATTCTGTGATAGCGGAATGGAAAACAAAGATATTGAATCTGCTCTTATCTAATTTCAACTCTTTATCCACAGCATCGAAGTAATCCTTCTCCAAACCCATCTTCCTTCCTACCATACCGAAAAATTTGGTGCCTGATTTTTGATGTTCTGTAAGCACAGGTATTAATTTTCCGTCCCTGGTTCTGGCTTTAGCCACGTTTATTAACAAACCCATTTCCTCTAATACAGAAAGCATAGTCTTCTCTTTATGAGAAAAATCATGACTTCCGGGAACAACATAACAATCTATATTTGAATCTTTCAATCTCTTCAAATTCCTTACTGCCATTCTCAAAATATCGATATCAGGATGAGATGTATGAAACAAATCACCAGCAATAATAACAAAATCAACTTTATACTCTAGACAAACACTAATAGCTTTTTCAAAGGCCATTGTATTCAAAACCTTTAACTCTGGTTCCCTCCAGGCATCTAAATGTACGTCAGCCATATGAGCAAATCTGAACCCCATAAGTTTATTTTAGAATTGAGTTTTTTAAATCTCTCTTAAGTAGTATGCCGATATAACTCTCACATTAAACCCTGAATTTTTACAGAACAAAGAAAAATATGAAGCAACCTTCATCCCCCTTACCGAGATGAAAGGCGATTAAAC
>CAZKIC010000044.1:0-6272 GCA_964552785.1 uncultured archaeon | reverse complement strand
GTATGATATATATAACAATATCAGAAAAAAAATATTTGGAGAAAGAATAAAAGTTATGAAGGAGTCAGAAGTAAATGATACACACCAGTTTTATGACGAAATAAGGAAAGACAAAGATTTGGTACATTTCTTAAATACTTCTCGTGTTCCTGTTTCTTTAGTAATAAGAAGACCTGTGTTTTTGTTTGATCATAATAAAAAAGAGTATGGAACTCTTATCTTAATTAATTATTATAGGGAGCCAAGTATTATTTCTGACAAACTATTTAATATATCAAGACGCACAAAAGTTCTTTTGTTATGATTTTTATTCAAAGACTTCTGCCTCATACACAAGAACTTTGCAGTTTTCTTTCCAGCAATTTGGTGATAGTCCTGCCTTGAGGCATAAATTTCCCAAAAACTCTTCTTTTGTTCTGAAGTGTTCCCAAACCTGGGGAAGGAATGTTGCGCTGAATCCGTACTTCTCTATTATAACTCCGTGTTTTCCTGGTTGTAATTTCTCAATAAGTTCTTCAGGAGTTGAAAATGTTATTTCTTTTGGCTCTGTAAGGACAGAAATCTCAATTTTTATCTTACTAAATTCTTCTTTCGAAAGCGGTCTAAAACGGGGATCTTGAAAAGCAGCATTTTTCGCATTATCTATTACACATTTGAACAGTGGTTGATAGGGCAATATAGTGCCTATACACCCTCTAAGGTCGTGATTTTTATTCAGGGTTACGAAGCAACCTCTTTTTTGCTTGAGTTTCTGGGAAATTTCCTTTTCCTCTATATTTAGCCTTTTTCCAAAAAGCTCCTCTTCTATACTCTTTCTCGCTAAACTTAGAAGTACCTTTTTCTCTTCTTCACTTAAAGACGCCATGGATCTCACTTCCACATTTAGGGCATTTGTTTCTCTCAAGATGATTCTTTATTTCTCCTCCGTAGAAGTTTCTTTCTATAACCTTCTCGTTGCATTTCCAACAATAAGTGGATTCCCTTTTCTCATCACGAATGTTTCCAACATAAACATACTTTAATCCCTCTTCCTTTCCTATTTCGTAAGCTTTTTCAAGTGTCTTTATAGGTGTGGGAGCAACATCAGTCATCTTGAACATTGGGTGGAATCGTGAGACATGCCAAGGTATGTTTCCTTCCCCATCCACACTTTTTATGAACTCCGCTATCTTTTTTAGTTCTTCTTCAGAATCGTTATATCCTGGAATTATTAAAGTGGTTATTTCCATCCATATTCCTAATTTGTGGACTCTTTTTATTGTTTCGAGAACCGGTTTTAGAGTTCCGCCGCACACTTTTCTGTAAAAGTCATTTGAAAAACTCTTTAGATCAACATTTATGGCGTCAAGATAAGGAGCTATTTTCTCAATAGCTTCCTTTGTTTCAAAACCGTTAGAGACATAAACATTCTTTATGCCTTTTTCGTGCGCTATTTTGGCGACATCAAAAGCGAGCTCAAAAAACACTGCAGGTTCATTGTATGTGTATGCTATTGATTGAATATTGTTCTTTACTGCGATATCCACTATCTCTTTAACCTTTATCTCTTTGCCAAATATTGTTCTTTCAACATTAAACTCTCGGGCGTAATCCTTGCGGGAAACCTGAGAGATATCCCAATTCTGGCAAAACAAACATCTAAAATTGCAGCCAACTGTTCCGAAAGACAGTATTTCCGTTCCTGGAAGAAAATGAAAAAGAGGTTTCTTTTCAATAGGATCCACATTCAAACCCACAATTTTCTCGTACACAGCCAAATATAACTTTCCGTCAACATTTTTCCTTACGCCGCATATACCAACTTCTTGATTTTTTATCAAACACCTATGGTTGCAAGCATTACATCTTACTTTTTTGTTTTCCTTTTTCTCGTAGAGATAACATTCTTTCGCCATACGGTTATTATGGGAACGGAGTTTTAATAAGATAAGGAAATGTCTGAGATATATTTTGTCTGGACAGAAGCACTATAAAAAACTTAAAACCCAATAATACTTAGATTTTTATGAGCTCTGAAATAAATCGTGTGCGAGTTCCTGCTGTGGCAGGTTATTTCTACCCTGCTGAAAAGGAAGAACTGGAGAGAATGATTTCTGGTTTTTTTGATACTGTTGAGAAAGATAGCGAAAGGAAAAATAATGACAGGGAGAGAGTTAATGGTGTTATAGCTCCTCATGCAGGTTATGTTTATTCCGGAATTTCAGCATCTTATTCTTATCGTGTCTTGAAGAATGAGATGAAAAATAGAAACATTAAAAGAGTGTTCCTTTTAGGCCCTTCACATCATTATCCTTTGAGTTTCTGTGCTTTGGAAGATTATGATTTTTGGAAAACTCCTTTTGGAACAATAAAAGTGGACAAAGAACTTAGAAAAGAGTTGGAAAAAACAAATGAATTTGAAACTTTCGCGGAAGCTCACGCTGAAGAACATTCTTTGGAAGTTCAAGTTCCATTTATTCAGTTTATTCTCAAAAAACTGAAAGAGGAAAAAATAAAGAAAGAGTTAAAGATTGTGCCAATAGTTATGAATGTTCTTCCATACAAAATCTTGATAAAGGTAGCAGACATATTGAGCGAGTTCAAGGAAGATTCTTTTTTCATAATAAGCTCTGATCTAAGCCATTATATGCCTCAAGAAGTGGCTGAGAAAATAGATAATGAAACAATAAGCAATATTTTGAATCTTAATGTAGAAGGAAAATTGGATGCTTGTGGAAAAACACCCATAAAAATAGCTATAGAGATGTGCAGAACAAACAAATGGAAGCCGAAACTTCTTGACTACAGAACCTCTGGAGATTACAATAAAGATTACAGCCAAGTTGTCGGCTATTGCTCTATTGTTTTTTAACTGCTAAGATACCCTAAAAGCGCTACTCCTAAAATCACAACAAAGGAAGCGATATACTGCCTCAAAGTTAGTTTTTCTTTATATATCATTTTGCCATAAATTGTTGAGATTAAGGGAGAGGAGGAAGCAAGGACTGTGACAATACCCACACCGTCGCGGGTTATTCCAATATTAAAGGAAAGAGATGCGAAACCAGCGAAAAAAGCTATCAAAAATGCATAAAGCAAGAGCTTTTTCTCAGCTTTGAAGCTTATCCTTTTAGCACTCATTGTTATTGTTGTTGGCACGAGAATACCGAACTCTATCAACGCTGCTAAAAGAAATGGTCCAAGAACAAGAACAGGAATCTTGTAAAGAAAGAAAAGCATACCCCAGAGGAAGAACGTAAGGAATGCGTAAGGAACCCCGCTTTTTAACTTGAAGATATCCGAGGACTTGAAATCACTTGGGTTTATTGTAAGCAGTATGATGCCGATGATTATCATAAGGAAAGAAAGAAATTGAGGTATTGTTAGAGTTTCTCCGTAAAAAAGTGCGGCAAGAAGCACTGTTATTATGGCTGATGAGTTTGCAGTAGGAATAACAACACCCAACTTTCCATATTCAATTGCCTTGAAAAGAGACGCAAGAGGAACGAAACCAATGAAAGAAAGAATTAATGCGAGAAAAAGATACGGCAAAGACAATCCTGAAGAGTTGATGAAAAATAGAAACACAAATGAAAGCATCAGTGTCGAAAACAAAGTTCTATAAAAAAGTGTTCTTAAAACACCATATTCTTGGGATGGTTTTTTTATCAGAGAATTGGCTATTCCGAAACCAAACATAGATAAAATTCCGAATAACACACCAGCTTCTGACATTTCATCACTCCAATAAGTTTTCACTTTCCAGGAATTCTTTTATTATACCAAAGATCTTTTTATGTCCTTCAGAATTTGGATGGATTCCATCCTCGAGAAGATTTTCATAATCAGATTCATAGAATTTATGAAAAACAGGGACGAAATGTATTTTTGTTTCTTCGCAAACATTCTTAATTATGCCTTCATATTCTTTTATCTTCTCATTTTTGTATGAAAATTCTTGCCTCCAGGGTATTGGATCAACTTTTGACTCGTCAACAGGATTAAGCCCTAGAAAGATAACATAAGGGGTAAATTTTCTCGCCTTGTTTATCAGTCTTAAGAGATTATTCCTAAAATTGAACACATCAACTCTAGTTCTGTTTTCCTTGTTGTTAAACTGGGAGTCATTAATTCCAATAGAAAAAATCACCAATGTTTTTTCATCTCTGTAAAATCTCTGTTCAGTTTCAAATTCAAAACGGTTTAACAAATCGAAGGTAGTATTTCCTGAAACTCCGAGATTATAAATGATGTGTTTTGGATAGCAATCTTTCTTAAGTCTTTCGGCCCATCCGCCATCTACATCGTAAAAACCCCAGGTTATAGAATCCCCGAAGATAAAAATGTCAGCCATATCTTACTTTCAGCATACATTTTTATTAAATTTACACACAAAATAGGAATATGAAAAAGAAGATAAATATATTTCACCATTCAAAAGAATTCTATGTAGAGTTAATGCTTGTTTTTATTTTGTTCATTATTTTGTCTTATTTTGTCCAGACCAACACAGATATAGTGAGAACGTATATCCGGGATGATTACATCGGAATTATACTTTATATAATTATAACTATAATAGCTGTAGTTATCGCCCCAATCTCCGCAACTCCTTTGCTGCCTATAGCCTCTAATTTATGGGGGTGGTTTGCTGCTGCCTTGCTGAGTATTTTCGGATGGACTATGGGGGCTTTAATAGCTTTTTTTCTTGCTCGAAGATATGGTTTGCCTCTTGTTAAAAAAATAGTACCTCTTAAAAGATTAAAAAAGGTGGAGGATCAAATACCTCAAGACAACTTATTTTGGCTGGTTGTTTTAATGAGAATGGCAGTCCCTGTTGACCTCTTGAGTTACGCTTTAGGTTTGTTCACTAAGATGAAATATAAAGATTATATACTTGCGACAATTATCGGTATTTCCCCATTTGCCTTTGTATTGGCGTATCTTGGCGAAGTGCCTGTTCTTTATCAGGTAATGGCGTTTATAGTTGCTTTCTCTTTGTTGATTGTCGGATACATAATATCGAGCAAGGGACGAGAGGAGAATGAGAAAAGAAAAGGATTCTAATTAAAAAGATTCTTAAACATAGAAATGTAAGTATATGTTTATGTCAAGACAAACAAAAATAAAGAAATTAATTGAAACAAGCAGAAGAGTAATTCTTGATTGTAGTTTAGAGAATGGGGCTATTGTTGCAGCTAATTCCACGAAAAACTATTTTCCTAAGGAGACAAAAAACTATTTTTATGTTTGGCCGAGAGACGCCGCTTTTACTTGTATTGCAGCAGATTTATTAGGATTAGACATACAAGAGAAATTTTTTGATTGGTTAATAGAAAGAGCAGAAAAATGGAAGGAAACAGGATTATTTTATGAAAAGTATTATCCTAACGGATTGCAAGCATTGGAGCGTTTCCAACCTGATCAAACAGGAACTATTTTGTTCGCTATATATCATCATCTAAAAAATACAAACAAGAAGATAACTAAAAATTACAAGGATCTTATGATTAAATCTGCTGATGGAATATGTAATGCTTGGAAAAAAGACCATTTCGACATAATGACTAACGATTTATGGGAAGAAAGATATACATTCCCTGATCTAAAAGACAATTTCACATATTCTCTTGCCGCGTGTATTAAAGGATTGGAATGTGTTAATGAATTTTTTCCAAATGAAAAGTATATCACAACCATAAATGAAATGAAAAATCTAATTATGAGAAATGCAAAAAAGAAAGGTTATTTTTTCAGATCTTTCGGAAAGTTAAATGATGAAAAAATAGACTCTAGTTTATTAGGACTTATATGGCCTTTTGAGATAGTTAAACCATCAGATCCTTTGGCAATAAACACTGTTTCAAAGATTATTGAGAAATTAACAAAAGATTATGGTGTTTATAGATACGAAAATGACGAATACGATGGATGGATGTACAGAAGAATTCATAGGAATAAAGGTGCAGGTTTCTGGCCCCTTTTAAATTTCTGGTTAGCGATTGTCTTAAACAAAATAGGTAAAAGAGAAGAAGCATTAAAATATTATTATAAAGTTATCAATTCTATTGAAGAATTTATTCCAGAACAAATATTCGGAAACAATATACAGAAATCTGTTTCTCCTCTTTGTTGGAGTCATAGCATGTTTATTATTGCTACAAGAGAATTAGGGTTCTTAAAAGAGTAAAATGTATTGTTATTTTTAAATCATCTTTTCTAATTCCTCTAAATCTCTAAAATAAACCAAATTCTCTATCCCTTCTTCGACACCTTTTGGCAGTTTTCTGTCT
>CAZKIC010000043.1:0-6400 GCA_964552785.1 uncultured archaeon | reverse complement strand
AAAACCCATGCAACGTGCCTGTCTTTTCTGTATTCCCTCAATATACCCTCTTTTTAAGTGTTTATTTTAAGTTCTTTACCATATAAACCCCTTCCAGCCTGTAACCAAATTTTCTGTAATACTCTCTAGTGCCTATGGCCGATATTACCGCTAGTTTTCTGTAACCTCTCTTTATGGCAATTTCCTCTGCTTCTTTCAATAACTCTTTACCATAACCTTTATGCTGGTGCTGTTGCCCCACAGCATTCTCATCTATGGGCACCTCTGAACCCACAACTCTTAACTCTCTTACTACCGCAGATCCTTTCAATTCCTTTCTAAATGGTTTGTCTGGAAATCTTAATCTTATATAGCCTATCAATATATCTCTTTCGAAATCTTCATAAGAAATAAAGAATTCTTCCCCTCCAGAAGCTTTGTATTCCTCAACTCTCTTCTTTATATTCTTGGGAATTATTTTGTTTTTGTAGAAATTATGCCCTGCTTCCCTGCATCTTATACAGTTGCACTTTAACCCTTTTGAATTCATTTCTTTTTGCACAAGCTCCCTTAAATTGGATGCCTTAATCCCGACTTCTATCTCTGTTGAAGGTATATCTCTCTGTATCCTCATTATCCTTATGAATCTCGGAACCTTGGATTTTATCTCTGCCAATAATTCTGATGCTGATTTGTTGTCCAAAGGAGTAAATAATCCTTTTCTGTATAACGAATAGAGTCCTGTTCCTTTGATTACTAAAGCAGGATACATTTTAATCATGTCGGGCTTGAAATTTTCATTATTGAACAGCTCATCAAACATCTCCAAATCCTGTTTTTTGTTGTGAAATAATCCTGGCATCATATGGGCAACAATTTTTAATCCGGAATCCTTTAAGAGTTTAAATGCTTTGATTGTCTCTTTAACCGAATGCCCTCTTTGGACTTTTTCAAGAACATCATCATCTAAAGACTGTACTCCTAACTCCACTCTGGTGCACCCCATTTCAAGCATTAAATTAATCTCTTTTTCCCCACAAAAATCCGGGCGGGTTTCAATTGTTAATCCAACACACCGGTGTTTTGCTTTTTCATTTTTCTTTAGTGCATCCTTGAGAGAAGCAGAATCATCTTCATTCAAAGCATCAAACATTCTTTTGACAAAATTTCTTTGAAAATCAGGATCTTCAGAAGGAAAAGTTCCTCCCATAATAATTAGCTCTATTTTATCTGTTGGATGGCCTATTAATTCTAATTGTCTTAGCCTTTCTTTAACTTGTCTATAAGGGTCAAATCCGAACATTTTTGCCCTTCTTGCCGCCGGCTCTTTTCCTGTGTAAGATTTCGGCGCGTTCATTCCTGTTGGGCAATAAATACACTTGCCAGGACAACTTTTTATGGGTATCATAACCGCGACTATTGAGACCCCTGAGATAGAACGAACCGGCTTCCTCATAACAGTGTTTATTATTAACTCTCTATCTTCTTTAGATGCATGTTCAACAATCCTGGTGTTAGGAAAAACGTCTTTCAATCCATACTCTTTCCCTATTCTTTTTTTTAAAGCAGAGAGTTTTGATTTTGTTAAACCATTTTCTTTTATCTCTTTAATAATTCTCTGGGCTATCTCTTTTTCAAGTTTCTTGGAGATTTTAAGTTTTCCAGTCATAGAAATCTTCTAGAGGATGAGTTTTAATAATCTTTATATACAACAGTCATAATAATAGTAAATATGTCATCAAGATATTATTTTTTATTGATCTTCTTTATTGTGTTAGTTGCTGGTTGTACAACACAAGAAAATACCCATAATTGCGTGGATCTAGATGATATAGATTCATATATGGATTGTTGTTTGAATAATTTGAACGATACCGAATTTTGTTATTATGATGCGTCATCACTACCTAACACATCCTTTTTTGAAGCGAGAAGTTTATGTGATAACATAACAGAGAACTTAATATTGCGTAATATGTGTTATAGTAGCGCAATAGTGCATAAATCTGATGATCCCGATCTTTGTTATTCTTTACAGGAATTTACCAAAGGTTTAGATGAGGAATATTTGTTAGAAGAAGTTGATGGGTGTTATCAAGAATTTGCATATAGATATAATAATTACAGCATATGTTTGAATATCAAAGGCGACACAAAATACAATTGTTTAAATAGCGATGAGTTCATAGTAAATTATAGCTCTTATAATATTTGTTATTTAATGAATTCTTCAACTTACCATCAATATAATTGTCTTGTGAAAGTAGGGGCTAATATTGACGACCCCGATGTATGCAATATCATAAAAGATCTAAATCTTGCACGAGATAACGCATGTGCGAAAGATGTTTTGTTTTATAAAGCAGTATTCAGAAAAGATCCAAATTTGTGTATAAATTATAGTGGCGATCTCCTTGAAAGAAACTATTGCCTTCGAACAATAATATCTTTGCTAGATGATCCGGACACAAGTGTTTGTGATTTATACCCTAAAGAGATCAATAAGAAATATTGCGTCAGAAACATTATAGAAAATCGAGCTATAGAAAATGAAGATTGTGATATCTGTTTTAATATATCCTACTCTGATCAAAGGGATTTCTGTCTTATTGGTTGTGCGAAATATTTTGAAGACAAAGGTATTTGCGACAAAATCATTAATGAAGAACATAAAAGCGAATGTATATCAGAAATTAACGAAGATATTATCTAATTATTTTCTTTTTTTGTTCGTATCCGCAATCCAGACATCTGAATATTAAAAAACCTTTTTCAGTCCTTACAGAAGCGTTCTTCCCGACTTTCTTGTATTTAAGGCATTTTTTGCAGAATCTTTGATAATAGTCTTGATTAATTTTGATCTTGTATTTTGTTGCTAATTTCCTTGCCATCTGAACATATCTGTCAGCCAGATCAGATCTGTTGTTATTGAATTCTTTTTCCGCATTATCGAACAGAATTTCAATTCTCTCTCTGGCTATGCTTGTTACATCTTTTGGTTTTTTGTAAGATCTCCTCATAACCATTATTTGTTTTTAAATAATTTAAAACACTTTAAAACATACACATCTAAATGCATAAATGCATCTTCGTGTAAGCAAAAGTATTTAATTGTTGCTGTTATTATTTCTTTTGTGGGTTTATGTTATTGAAAGAGGCAGATTATTTCGGCAAGGCAAAAAAAATATTTGATGGTGTGAATATTTCTGTTCTGTCCCGTTGGCACACAGAAACAGAGGAATTCTACAAACAAATATCAAGACTGAACCGGTGCATTTTCATTTTGAGGGAGATGTACGAAATAGGCCTTGTAGGATCTGTTAAAAATCTGCCGGATCCGGAAAACACATATTTCGCAAATTTTGATGAAGTAAAAAGAACCTACGATACTTTAATGGATCTTTATTTTTATCCGGATTTTGATGCAGAACTGGAAAAGAAAAAAGACCACACAGTTTTATTGAAATACTTATTATCATTGTTTTATCGCAACAGGACTTCCTCCTGCGTGCCAACTCTTTCTTGGTCTGACTCTGATTTCATAGATCCTCTCTGAGTTGTCGTCAAGAATTAAAGCGGTGCCTTTTACTCTCGGCAAAGCGTCATAATAATACGATAGGTCGTATCTATAGTAAGTCTGCATTATACTCGATAGAGCATCCATATCCTTTTTTGCTGTAAGTCTATGGCTTATTACGAGATCGCATTGAGATATGGCTTCCTGATGCAATTTATAAGGCATCTGGGTAGCTAGAACTAAAGAAACTCCGGGCTCTCTGCCTATTTTTATCCATTGCAATAAAGGACCGGTGGCGGCAGTCTCCCCAACTGCAGGGAGAAACTGGTGGGCCTCGTCTATTAACATCCATGTTATAGGCATTTTTTTCCCTTTAAATGATTTGTCCATATCCTCAAATTCCTCCAAACGTCTTGCTTTCATCCTCTCTATTAGTATTTTTCTGCCTAATAATCCCACGACAAGGCTTCTAACACTCCATCCTCCTGTTTCTAGTCCTAATTGCGAGACATCTATTACACTCAGTTGTCCCGGCAACACAATATCGTAAACAGAAGGTGCATTCATATCAAATATACCCCATTTCTTTGCCAGCATGAATCTGTTTATTATAGCATCTTTAGCAACTTTTGTTGCGTCCTCTTTCTCGGTTATTTTTATCAGATCAGGTATGTCATACTCTTTAAGATTCTCCTGGGCATAATCAACCACTTTTTGAAGAAGGATGCCTATTTCTGTATCCAGATTGATATTGAACGACAAAGCCCACTCACCAACACCCAACTCATAAGGTTTAAATGAGAATGTTCCGTCAAAATCAACATCATTCTCTATATAATACTTTTCATATCCGGCGGGTATAAGTATTTTTATAGGATATCCTCTTGGATTTAAGCCCTGTTCTACAAGAAGTCTTCTGTCCTGGTCATTAGGCACTTTCATAGACCAGTATATACCCATTGTGTCTACCAGCAATGTTGATATATTGTTCTTTATTTCATCCGGAAGTTCCGCAAGTTCTTCTGCCAAAACCCCTAAAGTGTAGGATTTACCTCCTCCTCTTTTTCCGAAAATACCTATCAGGTGGGGTCTTGCGAGATCTATTCTTACAGGATTGGCCAGGTGAGCATCCTTTTTAGAACCGACATAATGTTTCCCTATTATTCCTGTGGCTTTATATCCGAATTTCTCCTGATCTTCTTTGTTTCTGCCTATGATAATCTCATACATATTTAATAATTTAGGTTGAAGTTGTATATATTGTTAATTAAAAGAGTGATTTGTATGGAATTTAATGAATATCAGGAAAAAGCGAAAACAACTGCTATATACCCTAAAGTTAATTTGGGTTTTGAGTACCCTGCTATGGGTTTGGCCGGAGAAGTAGGAGAGATCCTTAACAAATTAAAGAAGGTTCACAGGGACAAAATTCCTTTAGATGAATCTTTAAAAGAGGACATGACTAAAGAATTAGGGGATGTTCTGTGGTATTTATCCGCATTAGCTTCAGAATTTAATATTAATTTAAATGATATTGCCGAGAAGAACATAGAGAAGTTGTTCTCGAGAAAGGACAGGGGAACTTTAAAAGGGAGCGGAGACAACCGTTAGTGTGTTCACACATCTAAAACGTTATATCAAAAGCACTCATAAAACTTCCCCTTTTCCGTAAGGTATTCTTTTGGCTATATCATCTATATTTATTTTTCTTATAATCTCTCTTTCTTTTTCGGAAGCTTTTGAGAATAATCTTGCTTTGATTTCCTTTGCAATATCTTTTGCTTTTTTAGATCCGGGAATTACTTTGACGTAATTCTTTGTTGTTCTGCTGACTGAAAGGAAAGAACCAGATAAAAGTTTATTGTCTTTAAAACCAATTCCTATTGCCAGTTCTGGTTTTAGGTAGTTTCTTTTTCCGTAGATCATAAAAGATCCTTTTGGCAGATATTGTCCGGATTGCGCTTTCTTTGAAACTTGGTCAGGATATATCCAATAAACCTCAACATTTCCGGATTCTGCTTTCCATGCTCTGGAATAAGACGACACAAATTGGGCAGTTTCTTCCAGGTCTTCTTTTGAAACCTCTTGGTTATTTGTTTTTATCACTCCAAAAGGAGACCCTGTGATATCTGCATGAAATACAATATCTTTAGAGTTGGTGTGTTTTTTTATTATGATCTCATTTGTAGTTGCATCTTTTCCTGCTATTACCAAAAGACCTTTAGAGGTAAAGAAATAATTAAATTTCTCAAACCATTCTTTTTTCTCTTTTACTTTTAAGACCAATTTTTCTCTGGAAATATTATCTTCTTGGATATTCTCAATTTCTTTTTTAGTTTCTTTTATTGCTTCTTCTAATCCCTTTAATTTATTTTTCAGGTGCTTTGCTTTTGAGAAGTAGTTCTCTGAGTTCTCTCCAGCTGAATCATTGATACTCAACTCAATTTCCTTTCCGTCCACATTTATTGTTACGGTTTTTGTTTTTTCATCTATTTTTTTAACGTAATCCAATTTCTTTAATTCATTAATATTGTTCCTGGCCGTGTTTAAGAAATACTCTATTTTTTGATAGTTTTCTATAATATATGTTCCTATTTCCTGCAACTGTTCTATTTTTTCAGAGATTTCTTTTTTTGATTTTTCTTGATTCTCTAATCGGTGTTCCAAACGCTCTCTTTTTGTGTATTTATGAATGGTTGTTGTCGGACCTTTTTTTATTGTTAAACAAGTGGTTGAGAAATAATCATCAACCGCTTCATTGAATGAATCATAAAATTTCATTCTTTTGTCAGAATAAATTTTCATTAAGAACGGACAAACATCCAAATCCTCCACGATGTTTGGTTTGGATGTTTTTCTCTTTATTAGATCAATAGTTCTTAACATTATTTTTTTATCTTTTTC
>CAZKIC010000042.1:0-6408 GCA_964552785.1 uncultured archaeon | reverse complement strand
GAATTTCGCTTGCGCTTATTCTGGGCGGTGCTATCGGCAACTTAATCGACAGGGCTTTTTACGGATTGATTTACAAATACGCTCCTTTCTTCTACGGCAGGGTTGTCGATTTTTTGGATTTCGACTTTTTCAACTTTACTTTATTCGGTAAGAATTATGACCGCTGGCCGATTTTCAATTTAGCCGATGCATCTGTTACAATAGGTGTACTTATATTGCTTATATTTTACAAGCAGCATGCTAAAGAAGAAGAGGAAGCAAAAGCAAAGGAAGAGCAGGCGAATGAAGTTGAAGCAGCAAACAATGACGGTAATTTAGAAGAGAACAAAAACGATGTCGACGAAACTGATAACGGAAAAGAAATATCGCTTTGAAGTACCGGAGGGAAAAAAGAAGGAACGAATAGATACATTTCTAACAAACTCAATCGAAAACGCCACCCGCTCAAAAGTTCAGAAAATTATTGAAGCCAATCTTGTAACCGTAAACGGTAAAGTTGTAAAAGCAAACTACCGGGTCAAACCGCACGATGTAATTGAAGCAGTGCAGCCGATTTCGCCGCGACCCGAAGATGTTGAACCGGAAGATATTCCTTTGGATATTGTTTACGAGGATGAATACCTTTTGGTAGTGAACAAACCTGCGGGAATGGTTGCTCATCCCGCTTATGCTAATTATACCGGAACTCTTGTAAACGCACTTCTTCATCATACTCAAAAGTTCCTTTGTTTATTAGATTATTGTACATCCAGTCGATAAAACTGTTGATTTGTTTTATTAAGTCTTTGTTTATTATTGAGGGATTTTCAACAATACTTCTTACAAGTTCTCTTTTTTTGTTGCGGTACTCTTCCCGGTAAATGTCATTTTCATTAGTAGAATTTGTTACATTCACATAAGTCCTGGTTTCCGGGGTGTATACCCCTCTATCTCTTCTTTCAAAAGAAATTGTTTCTTTCATAATTTCCCTCCTTTTTCCGGAGGGGTTTGTCTGCTTAAAGAAAGCCCACTACTAATTTGTCAGTTATACTTAAATATTTTTGTATTTTGTTTAAGTTTTTACTAAGTGCATTACACATTAATTATAAGGATACAGGAGCATATTTAAAATTTGTTTAAAATTTATATTTATGTATTTTTTAGATCTGAAGAGAGTGTATTCAAATCAGGAAGAGGCAAATAATGTATTAATGTCTGTCAAAGAGGAGTTATTAAACAACGAGAGAGTTTCCATAAACGGAGTCGTTAAAGGCAAGGATCTAATTATTAATATAACTTCCAAAGACATTACCGGATTAAAAGCTTCTTTCAACACAATACTTAGATATTTAAAAGCTTCTGAGGATATCATCTTATCCGATATATAATGGAGGAATTCAAATGAGTGAGAAAGCGCAGGAATTACAGCAACAATTACAGCAAATCTTAATGCAGAAAGAACAGTTTCATCAGCAACTTAGAGAGATAGAGAATGCTTTAAAAGAGGTAAAGGGAGCTAAAGGAGATGTTTACAAGGTTGCAGGTCCGTTGCTGTTGAAGAAAGACCCTAAAGATGTTCAAAAAGAGCTTCAGGATTCTGTTGAGACAATCCAGATCAGAATTAAGAGTTTAGATAAACAAGAGAATTCTGTAAGAGAAAAGTTAATGAAGGAGTTTGAAGGTAAGTGATTCTTTTTATAGTTTATTTTCATTTTTTCTTTTCGTATTCATAATTAACTATATATACCCCTTGCTGACAAATATAAGATAGAGATAATGTTTATTCTCTAAAATGGTTTCCTGGTGGAGGTAAGTTATTATGGCACCAATAAAAAAAGTAATGAAGAATTTGGCTAAAAAGGTATCTAAAGGAACTGAAAAGATTTCAAAGAATTACAAAAATAATGCAAATATCTTGTGGTTTAAAGAGCTTAGGATAGAGGATGTTCCTTTGGTTGGAGGAAAGAACGCTTCTTTAGGTGAGATGTATGTCAATCTTACTTCTAAAGGAATAAATGTGCCGAACGGGTTTGCAATTACTGCCAAGGCTTACAGAGATCTTATAAGATATAATAATTTAGATTTAAAAATAAAGGATGTTCTTAAAGACCTTAACACCTCAAACATAAATAATTTACAGGAAAGAGGGGAAAAGGTAAGACAATTAATTCTTTCAGCGGAGTTTCCTCCGGAGTTAAAGAAGGAGATATTTGAAGCCTATAAGAAACTTTCAAAATTCTACAAAAAACAGAATGTTGATGTCGCTGTAAGGAGTTCTGCTACTGCAGAAGATTTACCAGATGCGTCATTTGCAGGCCAGCAGGAAACATATCTTAATGTCAGAGGAGAGAGTTCTTTGCTGGAGGCTTGCAAGAAGTGTTTTGCGTCATTGTTTACAGACAGGGCGATATCTTACAGGGAAGACAAAGGGTTTGATCATTTTTCAATAGCGTTGTCAATAGGAGTTCAGAAGATGGTTAGATCAGATATAGGGGCTTCAGGAGTCATGTTCACATTAGATACGGAGTCAGGTTTCAGGGATTCTATATTATTGACCTCTGCATATGGTCTTGGCGAGAATGTTGTTCAGGGAGCAGTAAATCCTGACGAGTTCTTTGTTTTTAAACCGACTCTGAAAGAAGGTTATAAGCCTATAGTTAAGAAGAGATTGGGTGATAAAGAGATAAAGATGATTTATACAAAAAATATAAAACACCCTACAAAGAATGTTCCTACCACAACTGAAGAGAGAAGATCTTTTTCTATAACTGATGAAGAGGTTATTACTCTTGCTAAGTGGGGTGCGGCAATAGAAGAACACTATTCAAAGAGAAGAGGAAAAGACACGCCAATGGATATTGAATGGGCTAAAGATGGTGAGCTTAATGAATTGTTCATAGTCCAGGCAAGACCAGAAACTGTCCAAAGTCAGAAGAGAAAAGATATAATGGAGAAGTACCATTTGAAAGGTTCTGGAAAGGTACTTGTCAGGGGTATGAGTATAGGCAATAAAATTGCTACCGGCAAAGTTCATGTTATAAAAGATGTATCAATGATAGACAAATTCAAAAAGGGAGAGATTCTTGTCACAGATATTACTGATCCTGACTGGGAGCCAATAATGAAGATCGCTTCTGCTATAATCACAAATAAAGGGGGAAGAACGTCTCACGCGGCTATAGTTTCACGGGAGCTTGGAATACCCGCTATTGTCGGAACAGGAGATGCGACTTCTGTATTGAAAGACGGCAAAGAAGTTACTGTTGACTGTGCTTCTGGAGCGAATGGCTATGTTTACGACGGAAAAATAAAGTATGAGATCGAGGAAGTGAATCTTACCAAAATACCAAAAACAAATACCAAGATAATGTTGAATCTTGGAAATCCTGATCAGGCTTATGAATTATCCTTTTTGCCTAATGATGGTGTTGGTCTGGCCAGAGAGGAATTCATAATAAATTCTTATATAAGGATTCATCCTTTGGCTCTTTCAAGATATGAACAGATAAAGAAAGATCCTTCCAATGCTGGCTTGATACATAAGATTGATGAAATAACCTACGGATACAAAGACAAGAAACAGTTCTTTATTGATAAGCTGGCAGAAGGGGTGGGTTTACTTGCTTCAGGATTTTATCCGAAAGACGTTATCGTCAGACTTTCTGATTTTAAGAGTAATGAGTATGCCACTTTGATGGGGGGAGATTTGTTTGAGCCTCATGAAGAGAATCCAATGATTGGATGGAGAGGAGCTTCAAGGTATTATGATCCTAATTATAGGGAAGCATTTGAATTAGAATGTCAGGCATTAAAAAAAGTCAGAGAGGAGTTCGGCCTGAAAAACTTAAAGATAATGGTGCCTTTCTGCAGAACAATTGAGGAAGGAAAGAAAGTTTTAGAGATTATGGATAAGAATGGATTGAAGAGAGGTAAAGACGGGTTGGAGATTTATGTGATGGCTGAAATTCCTTCAAATATAATTTTAGTGGATGAGTTCTCAAAGATATTTGATGGTTTTTCTATTGGTTCAAATGATCTTACCCAGCTTACATTGGGTGTTGACAGAGATTCTACATTGGTGGCTCATGTCTATGATGAGAGAAATGATGCAGTCAAAACACTGGTTAGTGCTTTGATTAAAGGGGCGCACAGGAATAAGAGACATGTAGGAATTTGCGGACAAGCGCCTTCTGATTTTCCAGAGTTTGCTGAATTCATTGTCAGAGAGGGAATAGATACAATGTCTTTAAATCCTGATTCTTTGATTCAGACAAGGATAAATATAGCTAAGTTGGAAAGAACGTTGGGTTCTGGTGTTCGTAAGAGTTTTGATTCATCTGAGATAGTCAAGAGATCTAATAAGTTGAAAGAAGAGTCTTTAGATGAGATGATTGAGGATCTTAAGAGGAAGCTCGATAAAGGAAAAACAAAAAAGACAAAAAAAGCATCCTCGAAGAGATCAAAGTCCAAAGCATCAAGAAAAAGTCAATCTAAGACCAGGAATAGCCAACGCGCAAAAAGACAGGCAAAGAAAACATCAAGAACTAAATCTAAGAAGTAAAGATAAGAGGGATTAACCTTTTAGCAGTTCCTGCAATACGGAATATGCTACCGCCGACTTTTCTTCTTTTATAAAAAAATTCAATTCTGTTGCCGAAGAAACGATTTCTATGATATTTATCCCACTCCATACTAATTCATTAGTCAGCATGTTGGCTATTCCTGGAGTGTATATGTATTCTATAGGGAATTTGAATGACAGCATAACTAAATCCGGCTCATTAATTACAATTTCTTCACCAAGCAATATCTCTAGAATGCGATCTTGGTTGTCCATATTTGCCAGGATGCTGATGTATGAGTTCCCGTATACTATATTTATTATATCTCCTCTTCGATAATTTATAAGTGATTTTATCTTGTCTATTTTTCCAAATATTGTTGGGGAATTGTAGACGCAAACATTAAAAATGTTTGATTTTAAAGTTAGTTCAGAACCATTTCTTATAGCATCGAAAATCTTTTTGCTTTTGTTTTTGTATTCTATCTGCTCTGCATATCTTCTTAAAGACATCACTATTGCCGATAATTTGACTTTTCTTTTAAGCTCTTTTTCTATTTTTGGCTTTATTTTTTTAGCTAGTGCAGGGTAATTTATTAGGCCTCTTGACATGCATTCATACACTGAAGGCATATTATTTACTTCTTTTTTTGTAAGGTGGCTTATTGTTACCATAATATCACCTGTGTTATTATATTAACATAATATATAAAAAACAAACAAATTATAAATAATTTTATGTCTATAGGAAGAGAGTTGAGTAATAGAACCGACAAATTGTTGGTAATACCTCAGATGAATTATTGTGAAATGGAGTGCCCTTTTTGCGACAAGAATGGTTTTTACGGAGCAGAACACAAGCCTTTAGATTATGAAAAACTTTACAGAGTTTGCACATATGTCAGAAATCTAGGAGTTAATCATGCAACAATCACTGGAGGGGAATGCACATACACTCCAGAATCCACTATTGTTGATTTGATAGATTTATTGGCAGATTTTTTTGGCAGGGTAGGGATACAGACCAATGGTGCAAATTTAACCTACGACTCTTTAAGGGTGTATTGTTCTAGAGGGTTGTCTTTAGTCGAGATCAGCAGACACCACCATGTTGAGGAGATAAATGAGGAGATAATGGGCAGGAGAAATTTAACAGACGAGAAGGTTAAAATGTCGAAAGAGCTGGATTTGATTACCCGCCTTTCTTGTGTTCTAATAAAAGGATATATTGACAATCCTACAGAGTTGTATGAATACATACTTTGGGCAGAAGATATCGGGGTTGATCAAATAACTTTCCGCCAGATATCAAAGGTTAATGAATGGTCTGAAGATCATTTTGTGGATGCTTCTTTTGTTGAAGAGTTTCTTGAGAGGAATGGAGCACAACCACTATTGGAGCTATCTAAAGATAATAAGTTGTATAATTTTAAGAACATCAACATATATGTCTATAGAGAAGAACTAAACAGACCAGAATTGCTGTTTTTTCCTGACAATCATTTGTATTTCAGATGGGACACTAAAGCATCGGTAATTATGTGAATCAGAATTTTCGGGGTTAGTTGTCATTCAGGAACTTCTGGAGATAAACTTCGGCCATGCCGGAATAGCCATTAAAAAGATCGTTTGCAAATTTCCTTGCATCTTTGTCTTTCTCTCCCTTAAATCCATAATTCTCGCGGAAGATTTTCTTTATAAGAGTGTCTACGTAAAAAGAGCTCCACTTTCTTTTTTGAAAAAGATTAAAGATGTTTAATGAATAATCTCCTATACCTTTTATTTTTGAAAGTTCTTCCAAGCTTATGCTTTTGGAGAATCGGAACTTCTTCGCTGCTTCTATTATGTACTTGTCTCTGTAACCGACT
>CAZKIC010000041.1:0-6418 GCA_964552785.1 uncultured archaeon | reverse complement strand
CATATATATAAATAATAAGTACTATTATTATATATTGAATTGGGTGTCGGAAGTTTATCAATTAGTAATACAATGAATCGATACAATTAATTCATCTAAAAATGGTTTCCGGTGGTTGTTATAAATAAAGCCTCTATGGTGAGATTAACAAAAGATATAGAATATTATTTGGAGAAAATTGATTCTTTCAGAGAAGAGATAAAGAAAACAATAATAGGCCAGAAAGATGTTGTTGATGCAGCCATACTTTCTATGATATCAAGAGGGCATATTCTTTTAGAAGGAGCGCCAGGTCTTGCAAAAACTCTTTTGGTAATGTCTATAGCAAGAACTGTTAAAGAGGCAAAATTCCAGAGAATACAATTTACACCAGATCTTTTGCCTGCAGATATTACTGGTATTACTGCTTATAATCCGGACAAAGGGTTCTATACTGTAAAAGGCCCGGTTTTTGCAAATTTTCTTCTTGCTGATGAAATAAACAGGGCTCCACCTAAAGTTCAGAGTGCTATGCTTTCAGTTATGCAGGAGAGGCAGGTAGTTATAGGAAAAGAGACATTCCATCTTGAAGAACCTTTTTTCGTTATGGCTACGCAGAATCCATTAGAACAACAAGGTACATACCCATTGCCTGAAGCTCAGATAGACCGTTTTTTATTCAAGATATTTGTTAATTACCCAAATAAAAAAGAGGAATTCGATATTCTTGAAAATAACTCTTTAGTTCGCGAATTTGAGGCCCAGGAAATAAACACAGTTTTTGTGAAGGAAGATTTTGGAAAAATGCAGGCTTTGTCAAAACAAGTATATCTTTCAGATGAAATAAAACAATATATAGTAGATATTGTTGATGCAACAAGAAATCCTGCAGACTACGGTTTAAAATATGAGAAATACGTAGATTGGGGGGGATCGCCAAGAGCTTCTATTGCTTTGTATCTTGCAGGCAAGGCGCAAGCAATGATTAGCGGCAGGCCGTATGTCATCCCTGAAGATATAAGAAACATAGCCCACGACATTTTAAGGCATAGAATTATCCTGAATTATGAAGGTAAGGCCGTAGGTATAAGCACAGACACAATCATTTCTGACTTACTCAAAAAGGTCCCAGTGCCTTAAAATTTAACATAGTTAGATTGTCGACAGTTCTTAATATTATTGTTTTTTCTATTTCTTTATATCTCAACATATCAGTATCATATTATTATAGTATAATATGATGTTGAAGTTTCAGAATAGTTTAATCTCAATATCTCAACATCACTAAGTAGTAGTATCGTAACATTTATATATACCTTTAGTTTAATATATTGATATAAAGATTCAATACCCGTAGTTTTTTACATTGAAGGGGGATAAAATGGATGTGGGAGATAAAATAACTGTTTTTGGCGTATCAGTTCTTGTGTTAGCGTTTTTAGGATTCTCTTTTTATTCTAATGTTTATGCGGTAACGAAAACAGATGTAGTTACTATTTCAGTAAATGTGTCTCAATTGACTTTAGTAGATATAAATCCTGCCAACTTGACATGGGGAGCAGGTTCAACAACATTAAATCCTGGTTCTGTCGGTACTTCAGCAGAAGAACAAAACGGCTACGAACAAATATGGATAGAAAATATAGGCTCTACAAACATAACTTCAATATGGTTTAACAATTCTTACGAGTCATCTTTGCCTTTCGGAACGGGTGACACTGCAAAGTATGATCCAGCTAACATGGTTACTATATCGAATGGAACATCACCTTATCAGTTCGTTAACAGAGTAGAATACAATGAATCAGACACAATGTATCTTACAATGCCTGCTAACTGGGAAGGCTTTGGAAGATTAAGAAACGCAACTCAAGAATGGTTCTGGGCTTTAGTCCCCGGAGCAGCTAATGATTGTAGTGCGGTAGGATCCCAAATATTCATAAGCTCTTCTCCAAAAACACAATCATCAACAGGAGACACAGATTTGACTGATGGTGCAACCACTCTTAATAGTGTAGGTACAGAAGGGATCGTAAATGTAACAATAGGCGGAGAACATTATTGCGTTGTTGTGCCCCAGAATTGCGGTTATGTTAAATTTGTTAAGTGGAATGCGGATGAAATAGGAAAACACTCTTCTTGTAACAACGACCCGTATTTAAATGGAGGTTATTTGATTAATGGAACCGCTAATGCTCTGGTTCCCGGAGCAGTTACGAGTGCTTATGTTCACGTCCACGTTCCTTATGGAGTGCCTTATGGTGTTCTAGGTACAGGACAAACAAGACAGCTGACAGTATTAGTATCAAATTCATACAGTAGTTAAAGTGAGGGATAATAATGGCAACAGTAAGTGATATCATATTAAAGATATTGAAGGAGGAAAACAAGCCTTTGTCCACATATGAGATCGCAAAAAAGGCTAGTATTTCCTGGAGTACTGCGAACACACACTGCTATAAACTCAAGGACGCAGGAAAGATAGACGGAAAATTAGAATCCGCATCAATCGGAGCATCAAGAAAGATGATGTGGTGGTTGAAGAAATAATCAATTAATAGGGGGATTAGTATGAAAGGAGCAAAATCTATAATGACGGTATTCGTTGCAATAGTTTTAGCAGCTTCTTTAGCTTTTTTAGGTGGAGAAAGAACTGCACAAGCATATAATGTGAATACTACGAGTACAGCATCTGTAACCGTAACAATCGGACAGAAAACGATTGTTGATGTAACACCTCAAACTTTAAATTATGGAACGAATGATCCGGGAACTGTTGTATATAATTATACTGAGAATGGTTTGAACCTGAGTCAAATTCAGGTAGAGAATTTGGGATCAACAAATCTGACTTATATATGGTTGAATGTTACGCAACCAACATCAAATCCATTTGGAAGCGGTTTAATAGGAAATTACGACTCAGCAAACTGGTTGTTGGTTAAAAACACAACTCAGACGAACTATGCTTTTGTTGACCGTTTAGAGTTCAATGCATCAACAGACATAATATATTTGAACCTTGACACGGGTGTAAGGGGAAACGGATCATTCGGAAGATTTAGAGATGCTAACCGTGAATACTTCTGGATGATAAACGGAACATTGAGCGGAACATGTAATGGATCAGCAGGATCAACAAACACACTTGTAGTAGGTACTGTAACCCACAATGAAACACAAACAGGTACAATTGATTTGGTCAATGGTGCTGTGAATGTAGGTGCTGTCTCAGACGTAGTCGGAGATGACGCTTGGGGTCTTGTAGACGGTATCAATGTTGGCGGAGTTACCTATTGTGCAGCAGTTGCACAAGATTGTACATCTGTAAGGTTATACAGATGGAATGCAGATGCACCTGGTGCTAGTGCATGTACTGCTGTAACACAGGCAGAAATGACCATAAACAACGGACAAACAGTTTATCCGGGAGGATCTGTGATAGCAGACATCCAATTGCACATACCATACGGAGTTCCTCAAGGTTCGCCTACAGGAACATTGAGTGTAATAGCAGAAGCAGCATAAGCTTTTGCTTTTTTATCTCTTTTATTTGATTTTATTTTTCTCTCTTCCTTCCAGCCGGCCCCGAAGAGGGGCCGGGTTATTTTTTTATTCTATGTATTTAATTGGTTAGTAGTATATGTTTAATTATAACCTATATATACAATATAAACCTATATTTATTTATGGAAATAACTTATACCTACGACAATATAAATTGGATTATCTTCATGATTGGTATAGTTATAATCTTGCATATGCTTACATTGAAAAAATCGAAAGAAAGGACAATAAAATTCGCTAATTATGAAACACTTGAAAAAGCAATGGGAAAGAGAATATTGCATAAGAATTATGTTCCTTTGATATTAAGGATACTCGCAGTTTTAGCTATGATGCTTGCCTTATCTGATCTGACCATAACTGTGGTGCGGCCGATATCCAATGTTGATTTTGTTTTGGCAATAGATACATCCCAAACAATGCTGTCTTCTGATAACGGTAATTTCACACCTAATCGATTAGAAAGCGCTAAATTGGCAGCTTACAAAGTTCTCAGGGAAGCACCGGAGGAAACAGATTTAGGAATAGTTACATTTGCAGGTATGAGTTATATAAAAGCTCAACTTTCGAAAAACAGAAGAGAGTTAAGGGATGTTTTGAAAGATGTGAGTCCTGAAGGTCCCGGAGGTACTGCAATAGGGGATGCAATAGTATCGTCAGCATCTATGTTGGGAAATTCAACAGAAAAGCAAAAAGTTATAGTTCTTCTTACTGATGGCTCCTCTAATAGGGGTGTTTCATTGAATGAATCTATAAATTATGCCAATCAATACAATATCAAGATTTATGCCATAGGTGTTGGTGTAAAAAATAACTCTATTAATAATTTTCCGACCAAATTTAATTTGAGCAAATACAATCTTGAAGGTTTTGAAGAGAATGATTTCTTCAACACTTCTTATTTTTCAACACCAGAATTAGATGAAGAAGCATTAATAGAGATAGCGAACAGGACAAACGGACAGTACATTTACGTTAAGAACGACACAGAAATGGAGTTGGCATTCAGAGATGCCATTTTGAAAGCAAACACAGTAGAGGTTAATTTTGTAAAATGGGCAATAATCTCGGCAATATTCTTTTTGCTTATCGAATGGGCATTAGGAGTAACAAGATATAAGACAATACCGTGATATTATGACAACATATGGGAAAAATCAAGACAAAGATAAAGAAGGCGGATTGGATCCAGAGATAAAAAAACTAATGATTGAAATAGATACAGAGGTTAAGAAACTTGTAGATATATTTCGTTTTGTTTTGAAATATCGTATAGTTTTTAAAGGAAGAGGTATTGAGTTTGCAGGTATAAGAAAATACATCCCTACTGATGACGCATCTCTTATTGACTGGAAAGTAAGTGCGAGAATGTCAACAACAGGAAAATTGAACAAGCTATTCGTAAAAATATATGAAGAGGAAAGGGATTTAGACGTAATAGTCCTTCTGGATGTTTCTGACAGTATGCTGTTCGGTACTCAGGAGAAACTGAAAAGCGAGTATGCCACACTTCTTGCAGGAACCATAGGTCATGCAGCAATAGATGTAGGGGATAATGTGGGCTTGTTGATGTTCAATACAAAAACTTCTGTTGTTTTACCACCGCAAAAAGGGGCAATACAATACTTTAAGATGCTTAAGGAAATGGTTAATATAAAGAATTGGGGCGGAAAGAAGGATGTAGAGAGGATAGTAAACGAAGTGGTAAAAACTGCAAGAGGCAGAACTTTTTTGTTTATAATATCTGATTTTATAGGAACAGACGACAGCTGGATAGAAACACTCCAAAGCGCATGCGCAAAATTTGATGGAGTCTTAGGTATTATGATTCGCGACTTAAGAGATTCAGAACTTCCGGAAGATGTTGGAAATTTCCGTTTTAGCGATTCTTTTGACAGCTCTGTTGTGACTGATGCAAATATAGATAAAATCAGGGAGAGATTCAACAAACTTGCAAAAGAGCAGGAAGACATGATAGAAAGCATGTTTAAGAGAGCCGGTGCAGGATTCATAAAATACCGGACAGATCAGACATTTATAGTGCCTATGATGGAATGGTTCTCTTTATGGGGTGCAGGAAGAGGATAAAAGGAACATTTATAAGTCTTTGCAATACTATAATAATAAATAAGTGGTTCTATGGACTTCAAGGTTATGTTATTTTTGATGCTTGCTTTAATAGCCGGAGTAATGGGGGCAGCTTCATATATTCAGGAGAACGACGTTTCAATTGCTGATAAATTAGGGTTAAATGATATTTCTTTGAGCCCTTCTGGTTTTTTTTCAAGATTCATGAGTAATGATTTCACAAATGTTCCTTTTGAAGCAAATCTTACAATATATCCTTCAGAGCAGGTTTTATTAAATCCAAGGAAAGAGATTAGTTCTATAAGATTAAATTATTCTTATACAGAAACACCTTTAAGAGTCGATGGTTTGACATTATTAGGGGTAAAACAAACAACAGCCATTTTTAAAGAGTTTAAGGGTGAGCTCTCATTAGGAAATTTATTAAGCATCTCAGGATACTCTCATGGCGCTCTGATAAATGATCTGGTTGTTTCAAATAAAAACAATTTATTTTATGTTAAGGGAGAGAATATATCTGTAGATAATGTGGTAATAGAAAACATACCAAAAATAGATTTTGAAATTAATGTTATAAGCGGAACTCTTCAACTATCAAATAAAGGCGACACAGTTATATATAATATCTATAATAAACCATTAGACATAGAAGATTATGAGGGATATATTTCTTTTGATGGAGATGTATTAAAACTAAAAGGAAAGGGTAATATAAAGTCATCAACGATTATAACACCAAAAGAAAAAGTAGAAGGTGAATAAATTTGTTTTTCACACAGGAAGC
>CAZKIC010000040.1:0-6430 GCA_964552785.1 uncultured archaeon | reverse complement strand
CTATAGATGCGATAAGAGGTTGATTTCGTGCTTGCGTTTGGAAAAGAGACCATTAAATATTCATTAAAGAACTTGATGGAAAGGAAAGTAAGAAGTTTTTTGACTGTTCTGTCTATATTCATTGGAATAGCGTCTGTTTTTATATTTGTAAGTTTCGGCATTGGACTTTATAATTATGTTAATCAGTTATCAGGGGAGACAGGAGTCAACAAATTTGTTGTTCAGAACAAAGGAATAGGGGCGCCAGGTTCAGACCCTACTTTCAGATTAAATGATGATGATCTGGATGTTGTCAGCAAGGTTAAAGGTGTGGAAGAGGTTCTTCCTCTGTATTTTAAATCTGTTGAAATAAATAAAAAAGGAAAAAAGAAATACGTCTATGCTTCTTTTTATCCGGTTTCTTCAAGATCAAATGAACTCCTGAAAGAATTTTTTAGTTTTGATGTTGAATTTGGGAGGAATCTGAAAAAAAATGATAAAGGCAAGGTTGTGTTGGGTCATAATTACAGGATAGCCAACAAAATTTTTCCTGATCCTCTTGAAGTAGGAGAGAAAATTGAGATAAATGGAAAGAAATTCGAGATTGTAGGTTTTTACGAGAGTGTTGGCAATCCTCAGGATGACTCCAATGTTTATTTATCTCTAGATGATGTTGAAGTAATTTTTGGGGAAGAAGAGCGTAAATATTCTATGATTCTTGGAGCAGTCTCTGATCCTGATGATTTAAAAGAGATTGTTGATAAAGTTGAAAAGGAATTGAGAGAGGAGAGAGGTTTAGAGGAAGGGAAAGAGGATTTTTTTGTGCAGACTTATGAAGAGATGATCGAAAAATTTTCTAATATATTGAACATCATAATTGGTTTTGTTATATTGATTGCTTTTATATCTGTTGTTGTTTCCAGTGTCAATACCGCGAATACAATGGCAACATCTGTTTTAGAAAGAACCCAGGAAATAGGCATTATAAAATCAATAGGTGCAAAAAGAGGCATTATTATGTCAATATTCCTTTTTGAGTCAGGATTCCTGGGTTTTGTTGCAGGATTCCTGGGTGTTTTATTTGGCTTTACAGTGAGTTTTATAAGCGGAAAGATCCTGGAGGGTCTTGGCTGGGGTTTCTTAAGTCCTGCTTTTCCCTGGTATCTTTTTGTGTCTCTGGTTGTTTTCTCCACTCTTGTCGGACTTCTTTCAGGGGTAACTGTTGCATACCAGGCTTCTCGTCTGGATCCTGTTGAAGCTTTGAGGTGGGAGTGAAACAGTTTTTTGTTCCTGTATCCGAACAAAAATCAAAAAATATGTTCGGGTTTACGAACAAAATAAGTCCGAGATCTTTTAATACAAGCAGAAATAACACTAATAATAGATTCAAACAAAATATTGTTATATAATAACGCCTGTTTTTTCAGAACCGGCAGTTATTCTTTCAACTCAATTTCTACATTCACAGAATCAGGAACTTCAACTCTCATTATGTGCCTTAAAGCCCTTTCATTCATTCCAATGTCGATTAATCTTTTGTGGATTCTCATTTCCCATCTGTCGAAAGTTTCAGCACCGTCTCCTGATACTGCTTTTCTTGTAACTACTCTTAATCTTTTTGTCGGCAGTGAAACAGGACCAGTAACTGGAGCCCCGAATTTTTTAGCTATTTCTTTTATATTCTCTGCAAGATTATTGATTTGTTTGTAGTCTGTTGATGTTAGTTTTATTCTTGCTTTCTGCATTTTTGTTCACCATAAAAACAAAATAAAAAGAGTTAAAGGCATTTTAAGCCTTTACAACGTCTTGCACCATTCCTGCAGCTATTGTTTGTCCCATGTCTCTGATGGCAAACTTAGCCAGTTGTGGGAAATCGGATTGCTTTTCCAACACAATTGGTTTTGTTGGCTGCATCTTTATGATAGCTGCATCTCCTGCTTTGATGTAGTCCGGGTTTTCTTCTATTGTTTCTCCTGTTTGTGGATTTATTTTCTTGACAATCTCTACGATCTTACAAGCAGCGTGTGCTGTGTGTGCGTGTACAACAGGAGTATATCCTTTTGTAATAACACTTGGGTGCTGCAATACAATAATTTGTGCAGTAAATTCTTTTGCAACAGTTGGTGGGTTGTCTGGTGTTCCTACAACCTCTCCTCTTGAAACATCGCCTTTTCCTATTCCTCTCACATTGAAACCGATGTTGTCACCAGCTTTAGCTTCCGGTATTTGTTCGTGGTGCATTTCTATACTTTTAACTTCTCCTTCTTTCTTGGAAGGCATGAAAATTACTTTTTGTCCTGGTTTTAGTCTTCCTGTTTCAACTCTACCTACAGCTACAGAACCTACTCCTGTGATTGAGTAAAGATCCTGTAAAGGCAGTCTTAAAGGTTTGTCAACAGGCATTTCAGGAACTTCAACATCATCCAGAGACTCTAACAGAGTCTTGCCTGTGTACCAAGACATTTTGTCGGATTTCTTAGCTACATTGTCTCCAGTCCAAGCACTCAACGGAATCATAGGGATTGTGTCTGGCTTGAAACCAACAGACATCAATAATTTTGAGATGTCTTCTTTGACTTTCTTGAAAGCTGCTTCATCAAAGTTAACTTCATCCATCTTGTTGACAGCAACCATCAATTGTTTAACTCCTAAAGTTCTGATCAAGAAGACGTGCTCTTTTGTCTGAGGCATTACACCGTCTTTTGCTCCTATAACTAATATAGCAACATCAGCTTGTGAAGCCCCTGTAATCATGTTTTTAACGAAGTCTCTGTGTCCAGGAGCATCTATAATTGTGAAATAGTATTTGTTTGTATCAAATCTTTGATGCATAACATCTATAGTTACTCCTCTTTCTCTTTCTTCTTTCATTCTGTCCATCAAGAAAGCGAACTTGAAAGACTCTTTCTTAAGCTCTTTAGCTTTTTCCTCTATCTTAGCCATTTGCTGTTCAGGAACATTACCTGTGTCCCATAATAGTCTTCCTACCAGTGTGGACTTACCCTGGTCTACGTGACCGATAGTTACCAAGTTCAAGTGTGGTTTTTCTGCCATTCATATCACCTTAATCATTTAACATAAATATCTCTATTTTCCGACTAACTTAATTAAGTACATAAGTTTTATAAAGTTTGCGTAAAATTGCGGAAGTGAGCCCAAATAATTGATTTATGTTATCTAATATTACGCAGGGAAATATTTTAAGTTTTATTGTTTTCTTCTTATGTTGAGATATCAAGACTTGTTTTTATATACAATAACATACATTAATCATAAGTAAGGGAGATAAAATGAGTTCCGGCAGTTATAAAGTAAGGGGACGCAGGAAATTAGAACATGATCCGGAATTTGAAAGATTCAAAAAAGAGCTGAATCTGACTCCTGTTGCAGAAACTTACCACGATACAACAGGAAGAGTGCCTGGTGCGTATGAAAGGGCTAAAGAGGTAAAAGAAGTTAGAAGAGCAGTGTTGGGTCATAATGAACCTGCTTCACATTACGGACATTCATCCATTAAGCCACATCCGGATAGTTCTTACAGAGTGCCTCCAAGAGATGCCAATATTGTTATTAAAGGAGGGCATGGAGGTTCAGTTGTTGTTGAGCACAGACAGCATTTTGGTGCCTACCACGGAGCCACTTCTTACACATTAACCCCTAAAGAGTCTGCTGTATTAGAGCACATAAGAGAAGGAATACATAACGCTCTTTTAAATTACAGGCTGCATGGTGTTCCTCCAATTGGTCAAATAAAGGAGTTGTTAAAAAGAGCAAAAAAAGAAGGTGTAGACATTTATCTGGATGGTACTGAAGAAGGCATCAGAGCCAGTGAAGTTTTGAAAAAACACAGAAAACGTAAATCAAGAGAATAATCTTTCTTTGTTGTATGTATTGAGATTTATAAACAATAAGCATCAAGATATCTTGGATATGTATAAATACTCATTTTATATTTAACAGCCGCGCGTTTATCGCCACTATCACAGTACTAAGTGACATCAATGCGGCACCAATTGCTGGAGATATTAAGATTCCATAACCAAACAAAACACCCGCTGCTAGAGGTATTGCAATAGCGTTGTATCCTGTCGCCCAGAACAAGTTCTGCACCATTTTTTTGTATGTTGCTTTTCCGAAGAGTATTAATGACACAACATCTTCGGGGTTGCTGTTTACAAGTATTATGTCTGCTGTTTCTGCAGCAACATCTGTTCCGGAGCCAATCGCGATTCCGATGTCAGCCAGCGCCAGTGCAGGGGCATCGTTGATGCCGTCGCCGGTCATGGCCACAAATTCCCCTTTGCTCTGGAGCTCTTTTATTTTTTCCTGTTTCTCATGAGGCAGCACTTCGGCAAAATATCCGTCAAGCTTCAGTTTTTTAGAAACCTCTTCTGCTGTTTTTTTGTTGTCTCCTGTGAGCATGAAGCATTTTATACCCTGCCCTTTCAGCTTTCTTATCGCGTTATATGATTCTTTTCTTATCCGGTCTTCCAATGCGAGTGCTCCTGCCGGCTTGTTGTTGATAATCACAAAGACAAGTGTTGCGGTTTTGTTTATTTTTGAACTTTCCGGCAGCTTGAACTTTCTTTTCTCAAACGCCTTTTTGCTTATGAGCTGAATCTTTTTGTTTTTTATTTTTCCTTCAACACCTTCTCCTTTGAGAACCCTGAATTCTGAAACACTTAACAGGCCTGTTTTGGATTCCTCTGCTTTTCTGATTATTCCTTTGGCAACAGGGTGTTCTGAATTTTTCTCAAGAGAAGCAGAGAACTGCAGGATTTGTCTTTTATCATATTTTTTGTCAAATAATACAACCGAGCTTACTGCGAAATTGCCTTGTGTCAGGGTTCCTGTCTTGTCGAAAACCACGGTTGTTATTTTCCTTGCGTTTTCAAATGCTGTTCTGTTCCTGATTAAAAGCCCGTTTTTGGCAGATACAGAGGTTGAGACCGCATTCACCAACGGGATTGCAAGGCCGAGTGCATGAGGGCAGGCAATAACCATGACTGTTGCCAGCCTTTCAATTGCAAATGCCAAATCAGGGCCGTTAAAAAACCAGTAGGCAAAGGTTCCTACTCCTGATATTATTGCAATGGCTGTCAGCCATCTCGCGGCAATATCCGCAAATTTTTCTGTTTTTGATTTTGTTTCCTGTGCTTGTTTTACCAAATCAATAACTTTTGCAAGATACGAGTCTTCGCCTGTGCCTGTTACCTTTATCTCCAGTATTTCGTCTCCATTGACAGATCCGCCAATGACTTTTGAGCCAATGTTCTTTCTGACTGGCTCTGATTCCCCTGTGAGCATGGACTCATCAATATAGCCCGAGCCTTTGACAATTATTCCGTCGGCAGGTATTTTTTCGCCTGCCTTGACCAGCACGACATCCCCTTTTTTCAGCTCGGCTATTTTTATTTCAACAATCTTTTTTCCTTTGACAAGATGAGTATTGTCGGGCATAAGCCCGGCAAGCTTTTCCAAAGCCCTGGATGCTCCGATCACGGATTTCATCTCAATCCAGTGGCCGAGAAGCATTACATCAATTAAAGTTGCAAGCTCCCAGAAAAAGAATTTTCCTTTCAGGCCGAAGACAACAGATGCGCTGTAAAAATAAGCAACAGAAATTGCGAGTGCGATAAGGGTCATCATTCCCGGCTGTTTTCTTTTAAGCTCGCTGAATATTCCTTTTAAAAAAGGTAGCCCTCCCCAGAAGAATATGAAACTTGAAAGAGCGAAAAGAAAGTATTTGTTTCCGGGAAAAGTGATTGAGAATCCGAGCAGGCTTTGAATCAAAGGGGAGAGGACAAGAATGGGTATTGTTATTATTGCGGAAATAACGAATCTTTTTTTGAAATCAACCATCATCATTTTGTGGTAATCGTGACGGCCTTGGTGATCATGATCTCCATGCTCTTTTTTGTGTTCGGCATGATTGTGTTCGTGGTTTTTTTCAGCTTTAACAAGGGTCGCGCCGTCCATAGAACATTTCCCTGGTTTATTGTACTTCATTCCACACTTCGGGCATTTGTATTTTTCCATAATCTCCTCGCCAAGTGTTAACATTATCAATAGCTCTCACGAGCTTGCTTTCTATGTCTTTTGCAATCTCTTTTAGTGTGCTGTTATTTATCATCCCCGGCTCTTGTCGGCAGTATTGTCGAAACAAATAATCCTTGTCTTTTCTGTAAACAATCACATTGCAGGGAAGCATCAGGCCAACCTCTGTCAGCTTTAAGGGATTCATATGCATTGAGAGGTTGCATGCACCCAGATAATATAATCATGAAAATCAATGTTGAGCTCTTTTTGAATGTTGATTTTACATCAATCTCTGTAAGAACTCCGAATCCTTCCATTTTTAGTTCTTCTCTGGCTCTTTTTACTGCGTCTTCAAAAGTTCCTGCGGCTAAACAGGAGATAAAAGAGAATTATAATATACAGTCATAATACC
>CAZKIC010000039.1:0-6516 GCA_964552785.1 uncultured archaeon | reverse complement strand
AAAGACTCCTTTCACGGAGTTCAAGGCTTTCGAACTCTTTTGAGAGTTCAAAACCACGGGAGAAAACTCGCTCTAAACGGGATAACCGCTGTCCTCTGGACGCGCAGGTTCGAATCATACAACAAAGTTGTAAGCTTTTCAATACTGAAAGTATGTGAAAATCCTGCTCGGGGCGCCAATAACGCAAAAATATGTATGGATTCCAAGTTTAAGCATATTCTCTCCACAACCTGAAAAACTCCGAAACGTATTTAGAAGCAATCGCAACATCATGAATTATTATCATAGACTCATCATTCCTGTTCATTCCATTATTAGAGAAATTGGGCGAACCCATAATAACTGTAGAATTGTCAATAATTATAACCTTGTTATGCATACTATTCTTATTTTTATCTTTAATCACAGAAACATTATTTTCAACAAAAAAATCATATTCCGAATATAAAGAAATACCTCTGCTTTCAAGAATACCTTTAATCTCAAAAGCCTCTGAATTGATTATTGATTGAGCTATAGCATTATCAGTAAAAGAAAATGCCTCAAAATAAATAGATTTCTCAGAATTTAAGATTTCATTAATCAACTCTTTCTCACAATTATCTTCTGGACAAAAATAAATTCCAATAGATTTATCTCCATTAATGAAAATATTTTTATTGCTCTTGGCGCCTTTACCAAAATCCAATTCTCTATATAATTCAAAAAACTCGTCCCTAAAAACATCATAAATTAAAGAAGACTTAATAATAACAAAATTATTGTCATTTAAATAAAACCCATTGTATGTGGGATTCAAAGAACCAACTAAAACTTTGTTCCCATCGGAAATACAAAATTTGTTGTGCATCAATCCATTAGAATTTTCATTCAGAACAACATCCATTTTAAGATCTTTAATTTTAGAATTAGACTTTAATGAAGAACTAAAATCCGAAACAACTTTAACATCTACTCCCTCAAAATATTTTTTATTCAAAACATTAACAACATCATAATCTTTAATATCATACAAAGCACAATACAGACTTTCAGAAGCATTCTCTAAAAATCCCAAAAAAACATCTTTAGAATAATTTGAAGGAGAAAAATAAGGACCAAAAACAGTAAAATTTTCAAAAACAGGTCTCTTAGATATCATACGTCCTGTAATCCTATCAGAATTATTAAAACTAAAAAAAGAAACAATCAAAAGAAACAACAAAATTATAATTTTCCTTTTCAATTCAAACACCATTAATCAAAAACAAACTATCTCCTTCCGATAATCCAATGATTCATTCCTGAAAGAAATTCCTTTTCTATAGTAAATCCCACTCTAGAGAATAACTCTGACAATTCTCCTTTCCTGAACAAATAATAATATCTCTTGAAAGCGCCCCATTTCACCAAAGTCTCTTGTTTCTTTAAATTCTTGAACTTATCATTCTCAAAAGCCCACGCACTCACAATTATCCTCCCCTCGTCCTTCAACACTTTTCTACATCCTCTTAAAAATTCAATTTGTTCATCTTTAGTTAAATGGTGTATTGAAGCTATAGAAAGTATTGCATCAAAAGAATTATCTTTAAAAGGCAACTTAATCATATTTCCTAGAACCAAATTCAATTCCTTAAAAGAGTGGTTGGCAGACAAGTGCCTTAACTGACCTAAAGAAAAATCCAAAGAAATAACCCTATGTCCTTTATCCAAAGCAGAAAGAGTGTCCCTGCCTGTTCCGCATCCACAATCAAGAACTAAAGAATCTCTACTTAAAGAATCAAGAAAATCCAGAGTTTCTTTCCACGAGTTTTGTCTGGTCTTTTCAAAATCCTCAGAGATTAGTGTATAAATATCCTTTAATTTTTCCTTGTATTTCATCAACTCTGCATTTAAATTTTCCATAAAAAGAATACTGCAAGATAATTTAAATCTTTAATGACACTATAATAAATATGGAACAGTCAGAATATTGTGAATCTTGCGGAAGGAAAACAAACAAAATCTACAAAGTTGAAATTGAAGAAACAATAATGGAAGTTTGTCAGGAATGCTCTTCATTGGGAAAAATAATTGTTGAAAAAAAGGAAATTAAGAGAATTAGAAAAGAGCCAAAAACACTCATAACAACTGAAGAAATTTCAGAAGATTACAACATAAAGATAAAAAAAGCAAGAGAATCTAAGAATCTGACAATAAAAGATCTTGCCTTAAAAATTAATGAAAAAGAATCATTATTACATAAAATAGAGAACAAACACATAAAACCAACACTGGATCTTGCCAGAAAAATAGAGAACAAATTAGGTATAAAAATCATAGAAAAAATGAATATTGAGGAAAATAACATCGAGGAAGAAATCAAAGAGGAACCAAACACATTGGGATATCTATTAGAGAAAGCAATGAAATCAAAGTCCAAACAATAAAACAGCCCCACCCAACACTATCAAAGAAACAACACCGATATTACTCAAACCAGGAGCAGAACTAAAAACTCCTGTCCTGTTGGGATTTTCTACATAAACTATTTTGCTGTCATATATCTTATTGGGATCTCTAGCAGCCAGAGAACCTGGTTCCGAAGTTAAGATTATATCATAAACTCCCTCAATTCCCCCGAAAGTATCAACAAGAACTTGTTTCCTCTCCCCGGGAGCCAGGGTTAAAGTAAGGTGATTGTATTCGTTGTCATATTTGTGTCCCGAGAACCACATCCAGTTTTTAAATTTCTCATTTGTGCTTTCCAAATAAACATCTATAACCTGAACATCAGAAGATGGATTATACAATTCTACAGGAATGCTTCTTGTATCTCCTAAAGTAATGGTGTATGATTCTCCAGAAATCTCTGTTTCTGAAATAAATTCTGTTTCTGGAGCCCCTCCGGAAGTTGTGTGCATACAGCACAAATTAAGTCCTGAACCAGGATTTTGATCGGGAGCAAAGTAATGAGAATTATCTCCTGTTATATACCCTAAAGAAGTAAAATCGCTTCCGCAAGATCCCGAAGATTCAAAATCGCAAACTATAACACCTTCATTTGCTTTAAGACAAAGTGAAAGCCTGTCCGGATTAGACGATATATCGGAATCTGAAGGAAATATATGGGCATTTGTATAGTTAGTCAGCTGAAGAACTTTAGTTTCCCTGTTTGCTGAATCGCAATCACCTGTTATAGGACTCTTCAATTCAGCAGTAAAAGCACTTTCTGAAGAACAGCACAAAACTTTTGTATAAGAGGCAGTATTGCCAACATGGCTGCCTCCATTATCTTTTGTTCCGTTGTAAGCATCAACACTGAACAATGCCACCTGCCCGGAAGAACAACCATCTCTCAACTCACACTGTAAATTAAACTCATTCCCTGCACCATAAACAAAAGGAACTATAAAAACAAACATCATCAAAAATACTAATCTGAAAAATCCTGCCATAAAAATAATATATCGCAACTAATATATATAGCTAACTATTATAGTATATTATGGTTTCTTTAGAACTAAACACAATTCTCAGAATGATAAACACCAACATCTACACACTAACACTAGCTACAGCAGTAATATTTGCTGTTTCAGCTTACATAATATACAAAATCTTCAAAAAAACAAAAATAATAGAAGAGAAAGGACTGAATTCGTTTCTGTCTATTGTAATATCTGGTTTACTTGTATATGTATTCTACAACGAGCAGGATTCTTTTTTCAGGATACTGGATTTGTTAATACCGTTCATGATCGTGTTCGTGCCTTTAACCATCATTATAAACGAAATAGAAATATTCTCAAAAAAATGGGTAAATACATCTATTAGCTTTTTAATATCAATAATGGCGTACGCTCTAAAAATACCTCAGCTATTCTACAATTTGATATTTGGAAGTCTTCTAATGATAATTGTTTTTGCTGTGTCTGTAGCATTGTTGTGGGCATCAAAAGAAATAATAGAATTAACAAAAGAAACAAGCAAACTGAAAAAATATTTCTATTCCGGATTATACTTTTTTGATTACTTCTTGATTGGTTTTATAATAGGGTATGCAAAAAACAAAGAACTAACAATAAGTTATATTTTCGTAAGCTTAATTATTGGTTCTCTTGTATGGGGCTTGTCATACATATTAAGAAAATCATACAACATAGAATATCTTGTAGAAGAAAAGGAGAGATATGAAAAAGAGATGAAAGAAATGGATAATCTCTACAATGAATACGAAAAAAAGAAAGAAGAAACAACAGACATGGCTGAAAAAGAAGTAATTAACGAGCAGGAAAGACTCATAAGAAAAAGCAAAGCAACATTAAAGGAAAAAGAAGAGGCAATAGAACTAAAGATCAGGAAAGAGGTTGAAAAAGCAAGAAGAAAATAATATATACTAAAAAAACCAACTAAGTACTGTGATAAAATGCTTGACTTCAGAATAATTACAAATACCCTTCAAAACATGGGATTTTATGATTTTGTGCTTCCTTTTCTGTTTGTAATGACACTGATATTCGGTATACTTGAATATACGAGAATTCTCGGAAGAAACAAGGTTGTCAATTTATCCATATCCGTAATCTCATCATTCTTTGCTGTTGCATACACCCCGTTCGGACCATACCTCTCAAACATACTTGCCTACTCCACAATATTTATTGTTGGTGTTTTTGTGTTTCTCTTAATACTTGGCAGTGTATTGATGGGTGGAGGCACAAAAAAATTCGGTAACGGCGAAGAATTAAACGGTCTGCAGATATTTATAAGAAAATACGGGAAGGTGTTTGCAGGTCTTGGCATAATAATAGTCTCTGTTGTATTTTTTAATTCAGGAGGAGGGGAGTTTTTATACAGCATGGGTATAGATATAGAGGAATACATACCTTACGGGGTTTTCCTGCTTATTGGGGGCGCAGTATTCTGGTATATTAAAAGCATGATGGACGAAGATCATGAAGAAGTTAGATCATACAGACTGGCAAAAAGAAAAGAAGAATTAGACAGAAAATATGGTCCTTTCAATGGTGATTTTAATTTGTTCGGAGGCCACAGAAAATATGACGATCCGGAATACATCGCATTAATGAAAGAATACCAGAAAGAATACGAAAGAAAACACAGGCATGAGTGGTAATTATTTCTCTTTAACCCCTCCTGTAACCTTTATGAAAGGGCAGTACTTTCTCAGTTCTGTCAGAATGTTTTTTATAATCCTGTTGTCTGGCGGAATCTCTGCTTCTATAAAGAAAAAATAATCCCATTCTTTCAATCTGCTTGGTCTTGAAAAAATCTTTGAAAGATTTATACCTCTGTCGCCAAAAACCCCTAACAAATCCCTCAAAATACCAACTCTGTCATAAACAGACATAACAAACATTGTGTGTCTTGGATTAAAATTCATAGAATGTCTGTCATATTGTTTAGAGGATATAACATAAAATTCTGTTTTATTCCCCTTAAAATCCTCTATATTCTCAGACAAAACATTCATGTTATATTTTGAGGCAACATCTTTGCTTCCTATATATCCAACACCTTCTACTTCATTTATCTTTGCTGTGCTTGAACTAAAAACAATCTCTACATCTGGTGTATGTTTTTTTAACCATTTTCTGCACTGGGCAATGGCTTGTGGATGAGAAATTATCTTATTTATTCTGTCTAATGATCTCTCCTTGGATATCAAATTGTGGTGTATAGGAACAGAAAAAGAAGTCAATACACAAACCCCCTCATTAATTAAATTGTCAAATGTCTCGCCAATAAAACCTTCAAAAACATTCTCTGCAGGAACCACCCCGTATTTTATTTTTTTCCTCTTGATTCCGTCAAACACATCTGAAATCGAAGAAAAAGAAACCAACCTTTCTTTATTAAAAAAACTCAAAGCAGCATTGTGAGTGTGTGTTCCTTCCGGTCCTAAAAAACCTACAGAGTGTTCTATAATATCCCCTAAATTCTTTTAAACATTATTTCTTTTTGAATTCTCTTAGATTCCTCAATTATTCTTTCAAATAAATCTTCTATAAACTCTGGATTCAGTCCTTTTTGTTTCGCTATCTCTATTTTCCTTTCAATTATTTCTTTTTCCCTTTTTGGTTGATGTATTTCTATATTGTTTCTTAATTTATACTCTGCAACTTTAGATATAAATGATTGTCTTTCAGCAAGAATCAAAACCAATAATTCATCCAACCTGTCTAAATGTTCTCTTATTTCTTTGAGATCCATATAATCACAAAGCATGTATCAATCAATCATAAAAAGCCATTCTTTATGTTTTCCTTTGCCTCTTACTTCATCCATGTATCTGGATTTCAATCTCTCTGTAATATTTCCTAATTCTCCATTTCCTATTTTCTTATCATCCACACTTCCTATCCCTGTAATCTCAACAGCAGTTCCACAGAAGAAAGCCTCGTCTGCCTTCATCAAATCTTCCAGTCTAAGAACTTTTTCTTTGACCTCGTAACCTTCCTCCTTCGCTATTTGAATTACTGTGTCTCTGGTTATCCCTGGCAGAATAGAACCCTTTTTAGGAGTATATAAAAT
>CAZKIC010000038.1:0-6528 GCA_964552785.1 uncultured archaeon | reverse complement strand
GAGAGCCAATAACTATAAAAGGGGCCGAACCCCTTTTCAACTAGATATTATTTCAGTCTGTTGAAAATCCGGCGACATTGGTCGCGTAACTTTTCAACCAGATATCATTTCAGTCTGTTGAAAATTACTTTCCGAAGGCTTTAAACTCTATGCCTCCTCCATGATAGTATTTAGTAAAATGTTCGACATAATGTAACCTTAAAGTGTGTATAAATGGCTCAATAACACCCAGTAAAAGATTTATGCCGTGACCCAGTATTAAAACAAGTATAACTAATGGAATAAACCACAAAGACATATTCATCAAATATGATGCAAATTCATTAACCAACAAAGCTAAAATAGCTGATGCTATACCGACCGCACCAATTCTTGTATATGACACAATATTGCTTAAAATTCCCGGTAATTCTATTATTCCCTTAAATCCCTCGCCTATTGCAATCCAGATTATACTTATCACTATTATAGTATACAATAAAGGAGAGTAGACATTTGTCATACCTAAGGAATTTGTCAAAAGCAAAATTCCTCCAATCTGCAATAACATCCATGATATCTTCTCGAATAAAGCAGCTATAAAACCATGATTCCTGTATTCATTTATAAATCCTAGTATTAATCCTATATTTACGTGAATTAATCCGACAATTACGGTCAATATTAACAGTTCGTTTATATCATGTATACGATGTAACACACCATGAAGTTCGTATCCGAATATTTCCTCAAGTCCAAATATCTCGCCGAACAAAAATCCAAACACCATTGTTGATACTGATGAAGCCATCAAAATGTTAAATAATTCCTTTCCTTCAGGTATTTTTTTCTTCAAAGCCCAGAATAATAAAAATAAAACAGCACCATAACCTATATCCCCTAATATCATCCCAAATATTATTGGGAAAGTGAATGCCATAACAAAAATCGGGTCTAATTCTTTGTAAGATGGTAAAGAATACATCCTCAACAAGAATTCATATGGTTTTAAAGGTCGTGAATGTTCTAATAGTATAGGTGCTTCTTTTTGTTCCTCCTTAAGTTCTATTATTGCTGTGTCATTTGTTATTTCCTTTATTTTATCTTTTAATGTTTTGGATTTTTTTGAGGGTATCCACCCTTCTATAATTGTTGTGTATTCTGAAGCTGCAAATCTTAAAGGTGCTTCCGATTTTTCCAGTTCTTTTTGTAAATATGCCTTGTACTCTTGCAACCTAAAAATATTGTTTGATCCCAAATCATCTATAATCTTTTTGATTTTAAGTCTTTCCTCTTTAATTTCTGAAAGTTCTTTTGTCAACACACTCAATAATCTATTTACTGATGTCTGCTTCTCCAATGTTTCTTTGTAGTATTTCAATCTTGTTTTTTCATTGTGCTGTTCCTCACTCACGCCTCTGATGTTAAGAACTTTAAGTTCTTCAAAATCCACTTTCTCAAAATTTATTTTTGATAACACGTTGTTTATTTCTTGTTCATGTCTTTTATCAAAGAAAATAATGAAGGATTTCTTGTTTTCTTTTTTCGCTTCTTTTTCTATGATCAGTTTATTTGCTTTTGTTTTTGAGAGTAATTCGGTAAGATTAATGCGCTCTTCTGTTTTTCCTGCAATATAATCTATTGTCGCATACTCGTGCACTTGTTTAATATCTTTTATTTTTAAAAGTTCAAGAAATTCAAGCATGTCAATAATCTTTGTGAGTTCTTTTTCTTTTTCAGAGAGAATCTTATCCTTTTCCTGTAATTGATTAATTTCTGATTTTATTTTTTGGATTTCTGATTTTATTGATTTTAAATTATAATTCATGTTCTTTCGTGTTTGAGGTTCTTCTTTTGTAGTAAAAATATTAAGTATTGAGTCTATATCCACTAATAAACCAGAAATCTCTTCTGAATTTTCTTTTGGGTCCCCTAAACCAAAACCCTCTATCTCATCAACATTATAATCTTTTATGTGTAAAGCCTTCAAAGAATGTAAATAGTCTATAATTTGATTAACGTATTTTTTGTGCGATATGATTCTTACTCTTGACATTCTTTCAGGCATCAATCCCATAAAATCACATCTTGTCATATGTTTCTAATTTCTTGACTAGTAATGATGACAGTTTTTCTATTTGCTTTCTAGATCTTTCTCTTTCTTTCTTTAATTCTTGTGTATATTTTTCAAGCTCTTTTCTGTTTTTTTCTTTCAACTGTTTCTTAAGATTCTCTAGTTTCTCTTTGAAGTCTTTTTCGTACTTTGTTTTTGTATTTTCTAGATCCTCTTTTAATTTCGTTTCTGCTTCAGAAATCTTCTTTAGAGAGTCTTCTTTTGCTTTCTCTATCTTTTTTTTCGCGTTTATTTCTGCTTCTCTTATCTTATTGAGTATGTTTAAGTCTTCCATACAGATCTCCTCGTCTTAACATTAAAGAACGAAATAGTGCATACTATTCCTTGAGTCCACTAATATAACTAAGAGGTAAAGCTTTTTAAAGATAAACTCTATAGAATATTTATATCTATATAGAGATATATACGCCTTTTTACAAATTACGCAACTGAAGTTGCTAGATCTCGAATTACTTCGTAATTCAAGAACCCGTGGGAAAAAGATAGAGAGGTTTTTTGATGGTGTCAAGAAGAGTTCAAAAAACAGGGACAAGCACGTATATTGTGTCTTTGCCGAAAGAATGGGTTGAAACAAACGGAATTAAAGAGAAAGAAGAAATAGAAATTAAAGAGAAAGGCAAAAAATTAGTCATAAGCAAACATTTCAAAAAAGAAGTCAAAGTGATAGATGGTTCTGAAAAACCAACTGAACAAGTTATAAGAGAGTTAATTTCTGCATATATTGAAGGATCTGAAAATATAGTTGTTGAAAATATAAGTGATTTAAAGAAGATAGTGGTTTTTGTCAAAGAATCTTTGATTGGTATGGAAGTAATAAAAGACATTGACATTATTGAAATAAAAAATATTATTGACGAGGAACGATACCCTTTGATGGACATCATTTACAGAGTTAAAGATATTGTGAATTGGATGATTGAAAATTCCTTCAAAGCTCTAAAAGAAAATAATAGTGAGTTGTGCGAATCTATATTAGAAAAGGATAAAGAAATAGACAGACTGACTTTATTCTCGTTTAGAATAATAAATGAGATTTTGAATGATAATGTATCTCCTGTGCTTCCTATGAACGTAAAAGAGATATTGTCTATTTATTCTGTTTTTGAGCTTATGGAGAAAGTAGGGGATTCCGCAAAGAATATATCTGAATCAATTATAGATGTTTTAAAGGAAGGCGATATAGATAATGATTCATACAAATTTCTTGAGAGTCTTAAAGATAGAACAATGAAGAATTTTAATATGATGCTGGAACTTTTGGAAGGAAACGACATATCACGTGCAAGTTATATGATTGATAAGCTTAAAGAAAATGAAAAAAAGAAAAGTCTGAGTTTTCGCGAGATACCATTGAATAGAAAAACAGAGAAAGTTATCCCTCAAATAACAATTATAGTTGAGAACTTGTATAATATCAATACCATGGTTAAAGATATCGGCGAAAGTGTTATTGATGGGATGTCTTGAGATTCTCAGAATTTCTCTATCTTGTTGTAAGGGTCAAATCCCTGAGATATTAATTCATATTCTCTTTCCACAACCTCTCTATGAACCTTTTTCCCGCTAAAACAAGGTTGCGGACAAAGATTATAATCGGATATTGCTTCACATAATTCGTATTGGCGCATAATATCTACCACATATCACTAATCTCATTATATATTTTTCTTAACTCAAAAGGGTTTGTTTTTCTGCTTCCTTGTTGTCTTTGTCCTCTTCTATATATAAACAAAGCTGTATCAAGAGGACTTAAATCTTCAGGAAGATTACTAAAATATCTGTCCAACCTTGTTTCCTCATCTCTAACCAGTTCTCTTATAGGACAATTATAAGTGTATGACATAATAATCCTTTCCGTCTTTTTGTGCATATTTTCTCCGAAAAGATTTTAAATCTATGGTTTTTTGATTGTTATGAAACATCACTAACGTCAATTACACCAAACCAACAACTTAATAAACCCGTTACAACAATAAATAGTAAGGGAGATTGGATGTTTAGTAAATTGAAAAAAGGTCTTGAGATTGGGGGCTTACAGTTGGATGTGGGCAGGATTGATCCTGAAAAGATACCTTTTGTTTCCCACGCACACTCTGATCACATCCCTTCAGGAAATGGAACTGAGGTTGTTGCAGATCCTGTAACATTGGATCTGATGAATTACTTCTTGAAAAAAAGACGAAAAAATTATGTGGAATATACATTAATGCCTGAAGAAAAATTAAAAGGAAATGTTGAAGAGGTGGAATTCTTTTCAGCAGGCCACATTATTGGTTCCAAAATGATAAGATTTGAAAAGAATGAGAAAAAAATTCTTTATACAGGAGATATTGCACTAAAAAAAACATACAATTTAAAAGGTGCGGACATACCTAAAAGCGATATAATGATTATTGAAAGTACTTACGGACTGCCTCAATATGAATTCCCAGATCCAAAAGAAGTTGGCAAAGAAATTGTAGACTGGGTCAAAGATGAAACGAAAAAAGGAAAGACTGTATTTTTATACGGGTATAAATTAGGCAAGGCACAACAGCTGTGTTCTCTATTGCAGAAAAATGACATCCCTTATAGTGTTGACGATACAGTTTTTGATATAAACAATATTTTATCCAAATACGGATATGAGTTTAATGGAGCTCTTGTCAACGGTTCAAATGAACAGGTAATTGTTTGTCCCGGTTCTTTCAGAAAAACAGAGAAATTCAGAAAGATTATTGGAAGATCAAAAGGAATAAAACAGGCTTTTGCTACCGGATGGGCTACAGACGAAAGAATGTCAAGAGTATTCAAAGCTGATGAAATCTTTCCTTTGTCGGATCACGCTGATTTTAATGATTTAATAAAAGCTGTTAAGATATCATCTCCTTCTGTTGTTTATACTCATCACGGACACGCAGATTATCTTGCCAAAGAAATTACAAAGCAATTAGGAATATACAGTTATGCATTAGAATAGATTCAACAACAGAACAAAAACATCTCCTACTAACCAAATGGTCAATAATGCGAAAAAGAATGACGGAGCATACCTCACACCCTCTTTAATTTCAACTTCTTTGTCCTTGCCTTTGAAATGTTTCTTTAATTTCTTTATGTCTTCTTTTGTTAATCCTACGAATCTTTTTCCGCTGTATCCTAACTCCTTGAGATTTGAAGAAAGAACATCTCCTTCATTTAATCTCGAGACTTTGATCTTTTTCCGGAATGCTACTTTGTCCGCATGTATTGCAAACACAGACAACACAAAAGCGAATAAAATTAAAAAATTGAATGTTAATGCCTCATAAGGAGTAGTTCCTAAATTATATCTAAGATAACCAAAATATAGCGCATCCAGAATTACAAGAATCAATATCAGGTACTTTAATGAAGAATATAATCTTGACAAGAAACCCTTAAAGAAACCCTTAACTCTCGAAGCATATATTATAGTAAATATTATAGAATACAAACCTCCAACTAAAAACAGAGTCAGGATTAAAGAAACACCATACAGAAACAAAGGGTAGCCCGGCATTTTAAAGAAACTAAACGAATAAGGGACCAAGAAACCAATAACTCCTCCTAAAAGCGTGTCTGCTTCACCCCATTGTCCTAAAAAATACATAATATAACCAAATATAAGAAAAGAAACGCCCAATATTAAAGCGGAACTTATATAGGAGAATGTTTTCTCAGCAAAAGCAGAAACAACATAAATAAATAATCCAGACAGAAACATACTTAAAGGAACATAATCCGGAATTTCTGTTGTTCTTACATCGTGCCAACTTGCCCAGAGAGTGCCTAAAAGAGCAATAGAGAACAACAACACCTCAAAAATCAATAACATATAGTTTACCTTTTCTTCTTAGTCTTCTTGGCCTTTCTTTGGTCCTGGCCTGATTTCTGCTTCTTGCTTTCTTTTTTAATAATGATGTTTAATGCCTCCCTCAAATTGTTCACATTAAAATCAGGGATTTCTGATTTGCCTTCTGGTTCTTTTTGTTTGTATGGCCCGTCCAATAACCTTATTGTTTTTACTTTTGCTGTATTGCCCATCAGAATATCTTTGTCTGGTCTATCACCTATCAAGAAACAGTCTTCCTTTTTTATCTGAACATTATAGCGGTCTTTAATCTCAACCAAAGATATATTTATCAGGAAAGGATCTGGTTTAAATGTATCGTATTCTCTCGAATTAGCGATGAAATCAAAATAATCATATATTCTATTTCTCTGCAAGAACTCTCTGATATCTGTTAAACGCACATCAGAAACGATACATAAATAATATTCTTTACCTGCTTCTTTAAGAAATTTCTCTGCATCCTGCCTCAAATTAGTTCCTGTAGTAAGGGTGTTTGCGAAATCAATAAATAAAACCTTGTTTTTGGCCATACCAATCCCCATACTTCATATATAATAAAAAC
>CAZKIC010000037.1:0-6566 GCA_964552785.1 uncultured archaeon | reverse complement strand
ATATAAAATCTCATCTTTAATAATGAAAATGTTTTCTCCTGGCCCTTCCGCAATATTGTTTTCAAAATCTAAAAACAACGCTTCATCATATTTGGTGTTATCAAGTTCTAAAGAAGCCAATATAGAATTTAGATAATTTCCTGTTAGTTTGGCGTCAGCAATAGTTGTTTTTGGATGAATCCTTAAATAATTAGAAACTTTGATATTTACAACCTCTTTATCAAGATATTTATTCCATGGCCATGCCGCTGTGATTACCTCTATTTTCGCCCCTTTTGGATTTAGACCCATCTTTCCATAACCATAAAAAGCCAAAGGCCTTATATAGCCTTCATCTGAATTTAATGTTTTAACAACATTTATTATTCCTTCTTTTATTTCGTCTTTCGAAAAAGGAATATTCATTTTCAAAACAGAAGCAGAATAAAAAAACCGGTCTATGTGCTCACTTAACCTGAATATAGATCTGCCTTTTGGGGTCATATAAAATCTGATTCCTTCAAAAACCCCGCCACCATAATGCAAAGCATGGGACAAAACATGAACTTTTGCATCCTCCCATCTTACAAGAGAACCATTAACCCATATCTTTCCGGAAGCATCCATAAAATCACTCTTTCTTCAGCTCTTTTAATGCTTTCTCAAAACTGTCAATACTTTCAAATTGTTTATATACAGAAGCAAATCTTATATAAGCAACTTTGTCAAGTTTCTTGAGTTTATTCATTACAAGATCTCCAATATCAGAAGAGTTTACCTCTCTTTTTCCCGACATCCTCAGCTCTTGTTCTATATCGTCAACAAGTTTTTCTATACTTTCTCTGGAAACAGGTCTTTTCTCGCAGGATTTTATTATTCCATTTATTAATTTATTCCTGTCCCAATTATTAAATCTGCCGTCTCTTTTTATTACAGTTATATTAAACTCAACTCTCTCGTATGTGGTAAACCGTTGGTTGCACTTCTCACATTCTCGCCTTCTTCTGGTAACTGAAAGGTCTTCTGTATCTCTTGAGTCAACAACTTTTGTGTCTTCATTAGAGCAAAAAGGGCATTTCAAAATATCCCTCCAATTTATACTTATAAATAAAATTAAGACTAAGAGCAACCCGTAGTTTCCCCACATTCCAGACACTTATAGCAAGAGCCATTCCTTACCATTACAGCCCCGCAGGTAGAACACATAGGAGCATCAGAGCTATTCGAGAATGTTGACGCAACTATTTTTTTGTCTGTCTCTGCCCTGTGATCTGTTAATGAGGTTTGCTTGACCTCATTAAGTTTTGTGTCTATTGTTGCTTCTAAACTCGCTGGTTTATCTCCTTTAGGTATAGAACCTAAGAAATTATTCATTCCTTCTTCATCTTTTTGTATTTTCTCGGTTTTATCTGGTTTTATCAGGGTTGTTTGATTATCCAAAACCAAAGTATGGAAATTAGATAATTTGTCTTTATCTAAGAACTTTAAAGCTAACCATCTGAAAATATAATCCATCAAACTCTTAACCATGGGTATTTGTTTGTTGCTCGTGAATCCTGATGGTTCGAATCTCATATGTGTAAATTTATCAACCAAAAACTCTAATGGAACACCATATTGTAGATTAAAAGATATTGAAGTTGCGAATGCGTCCATTATACCAGATAAAGTTGAACCTTCTTTAGACATTGTTATGAATATCTCCCCAGGGGTTCCGTCCTCAAAAAGTCCGACTGTTATATACCCCTCATGATTGCCAACTCTGAATTTATGTGTTATCGATTGCCTCTCATCAGGGAGTTTTCTTCTTCTTGGAACCTCCTTGATAACGATCTTTTCCACAATCTTCTCTTTAACTTCTTGCTTTGACTCTTTCTTTGAAGATAAAGGCTGAGACATTTTAGATCCATCTCTATATATAGCTATCGCTTTTAATCCTAATCTCCAGCTATCCATATAAACTTTTTTAATATCATCTGTAGTGACTTCATTAGGCATGTTTATTGTTTTTGATATCGCCCCTGTAATAAATGGCTGGGTTGCTGCCATCATTTTGACATGTCCCATATAATCTATATATCTTTTACCTTTCTTACCGCATTTATTGGCGCAATCAAAAACCGCCAGATGCTCCTTTCTTAAATGAGGTGCTCCTTCAACAGTAAGAGAACCGCAAATTATGTCATTAGATTTTGAAATCTCATCATCAGAAAAACCCAATTCTCTCAATAACGAAAAATCTCTGCTTTCATATTGTTCTTTTGTGTATCCCAACTTAGAAAAAGTATCTTCTGATATTGTAGTCGTATTGAAAGCGTGCTCAAGATCAAATGTTGATGGAAGAATCTTCTCTATTCTGCGTATATCTTCTAAAGACAGACCTTTATCCAAAAGTGTGTTTTTGTTTACAGGTGCATCAACCTCCAAAGAAAGTTTTCCAACCGCATAATCTATAATATCTTTAATCTCTTGCTCTGTATACCCTAAAGCCTTCAAAGCAGGTTTGACGGATTGATTTACAATCTTGAAATACCCTCCTCCTGCCAACTTCTTGAATTTAACAAGAGCAAAATCCGGCTCTATCCCTGTAGTGTCGCAATCCATCAATAAACCTATTGTTCCTGTTGGCGCAAGAGCAGAAACCTGTGCATTTCTGTATCCGTATTTATTTCCCAATTCAAGAGCCTTATCCCAAGAATTCTTAGCTGCATCCAACAAATATTTTGGAGTATAGTTTGAATCAATACCTACTGGTTTTATAGATAATCCTTCATACATATCATCATTATATGTTGCATGTCTATGGTTCCTTATCACTCTCAACATATCCTCTTTATTTAGCTCATATTCTGAAAAAGGCCCTAAGAAAGACGCCATTTCAGCAGAAGTTGCATAAGCTTCTCCTGTCAATATAGAGGTTATAGAAGCAGCAATATTCCTTCCTTCTTCACTATCGTAAGGATATCCCATCCTCATTAACAAAGAGCCTATATTTGCGTAACCTAAACCAAGAGTCCTGAATTTGTAGGAAAGCTCGGCTATCTCTTTGCTCGGGAACTGCGCCATCAAAACAGAAATTTCTAAAACAAAAGTCCATAATCTTATCGCATGCTTAAAAGAATCAACATCAAAAACCTTTGTGTTTTCATTGTAAAACTTTACAAGATTTATTGACGCTAGATTACAGGCTGTATTGTCCAAAAACATGTACTCAGAACATGGATTAGATGCATTTATCCTGCCTGATTGAGGACAGGTATGCCATTCATTTATTGTTGTATCATATTGTAATCCGGGATCTGCACAAACCCACGCCGCCTCTGCTATCTGATCCCACAAATCCCTCGCTTTTACTGTTTTTGCAACATTTCCTGTTGTTCTCTGTATTAATCCCCATTCTTCATCATTCTCAACCGCTCTCATAAAATCATTTGTAACTCTTACAGAGTTGTTGGAATTCTGACCTGAAACTGTCTGATATGCCTCTCCATTGAAATCAGAATCATATCCTGCCTCTATAAGTATTTTTGCTTTCTTTTCCTCATCCTTCTTCCAGTTTATAAATTCCTCTATATCCGGATGGTCAATGTCCAGAATAACCATTTTTGCAGCTCTTCTTGTTGTTCCTCCTGATTTAATAGCTCCTGCCGCCCTGTCACCTATCCTTAAGAAAGACATAACTCCTGAGGAAACTCCTCCTCCGGACAAAGGCTCTCCTGCCGCCCTTATATTCGAGAAATTTGTTCCCGTGCCTGATCCGTATTTGAAAAGTCTTGCCTCTCTTATCCATAAATCCATTATTCCTCCTTCACCTACAAGATCGTCTTTTATTTCCTGGATAAAACAGTTATGAACAACAACACCATTGGCCAGAAATCTCCCGCTCTCTGTCTGAATATCGTAAACTTCTTCTTCTCCTACATAATCTATTGAAACAACAGTCTCCTCGGAAAGAGATTCCTTGTTTTTTCCGTTAATGTCTTCATTAAGACTCTTTAATTTTTGTTTTTTGTCTTCTGAAACAAAACCGATTAATTCCTCATATTTCTTCCTTTCAGAATAATAAGAAATAGATAACTGATATGAATCCTTTCTGTTTTCTCTTTTGTCTTGATTCTTGGTTATATTTGAATAAATACCAAGTTCTAAAAGAAGTTGTTGCACACCATGAACAAGTTCTTCAGAAACAGAGGTTAGAACAATATCTCCGGAATTTCTTCCATCATCTGTTCTTATTCTGACAGAACCGTCTGCCTGAAATAAAGATCTGAGGAAAGCAGTTTTCTCGCTGTTTGTGCCTTCAAATATTTTTGAGGGAACTTTAACAGTATAGGATGTATTATTAAGTTCGTATTCCTTAACAAACGAGTCTACAATCTTAGAGTCAAGTTTCACTATCCTGTATAAATCATTTATGTTTTTTCTTGTTTGAATGTTGTATTTTCCAAAAATCTTTTCAAACAAACCGGTAACGAAATTAAATTCATCATCATTTACTGTTACAACCCCGAAAAGAGTTGTTTTTTTGTTTTTATTGTATTTGCCGTAATATCCGTCGCCTATTACAAATCCCGCCAACGCTGCTTTATCTATCAGCAAATCATTGCCTGTTTTGTTATTGCGTTTATAATGTAATGAAATTTGTTGTACTTTCATACCGAGTATATTTTTAAGTTCGGTCCATTTATAGACTCCGCCATCCTTCTGCCTCTTAAAAGAAGTATATATAAGATGGTCATCAGTGAATTCAATAAAGTTTCCGTTCTTCAAAGTTGCTCTGTAAACACTCTTAACACCGTTGTTCTTTACCGCTTGTATCTTTACAAATTTTTCTCCGTCAAAAACCCTGATTCCTTTCATGTTTTCCTCAACTATTCTGCCCAATTCAAGAATTCCTTTTTCTGTAAATAATTTTGTGTTGTATCTGCCGCACGCATGGGGTTGTGGGTGTGTGTATGCATCCTCGCTCTTTTTTGTCTCTCCTGTTTCTGGGTCTGTATAATAATGCCCCTGCGGGGGGCCGTTAATATCATACGCCCAGTTCAAACCCGTATTAAACCACTGTGGAGAATTTGGTGCCGCCATTTGATCCAAAAGCATAAACTTCATTTCATCTTCAAAAGCATCTGCATCCTCTTCTGATGCAAAATATCCGTATCTTTCTCCCCAATATCTCCATGTTCCAACCAGTCTTGAAACAACCTGCCACACACTCTTTTCCGGACCTAAAAACTGCTTTCCATTCTTGTCTTTTATTGGATCTCCATTAGAGTCGTATTGAGGAACTCCTGCCTTTCTGAAGTATTTTGAAACAACAATATCTGTAGCAACCTGGCTCCAGTGGGAAGGAACTTCCGCATCTTTCATTTCAAAAACAACACTTCCATTAGGATTTGTTATTTTGCTGTGTCTTTTGTCCCACTTGAACATATCATAAACAGACTGTCCTTTTTTTGTAAAAATTCTTCTGAATTTCATTCCTTTCTTATTGTATACTCTTTTCACATCTCCTTTTTTTTCGGTTTCAGAAACAAATTTTACCATCTCAATACCTCCCCGAGCCGTAATTAAAGATATTCTGGTCTATATTGTTACTTTATATTGGTAACTAATACACAGTATATTGTGTACGTCTTAAGAAGACCTACTATATATTGTGTGTATAAATATATAAATATGTTGGTAGGAAAAAATAGATTATTCTAAAAGAATAATTAAATGTATTCAAAAGAATATATTCATTAAATAATATAATTATTCTTTCTTAAGAAATTATTCACAGCATCAACACACATAGACTCGTAGCTCTCTTCAGTTAAAGATCCTATGTGTGGTGTGAAATAAACATTTTTGTTTTTTAATAGTTTTTTCTCAGACAGAGATAATTCCCCTTCTTTTTGAAAAACATCCGAACAATATCCTTTTAACTTATTTTCCTCTAGAGCTTTTAAAATGTCATTGATGTTTATAACATTTCCTCTTGAAACATTAATCAAAAGTAAATTTGGCTTTGCTTTGGACAATAAATCATAATTAACAATATTTTTTGTGTTTTCATTAAGAGGGACGCAAACGCAAATTACGTCTGAATTTAAAAATAAAGTGTTTAAGTCAACATAAGATACTTTATTCATATAATTAGCATCTTTAACAACATCATATGCAAGAAAAGAAACATCAAAACCTTTTAATCTTAAAAGTATACTCTTTGAAATATTTCCAAAACCCAGAAAACCTATGGTCTTTCCGTCAATATTGTTGCCAACATAATTATATCTATCGAAACTATAAGAGTCTTTGGAGAAAAGAGCCGAAGAAAAATTCCTGAAATGATTAAGCATAAACAACAAAACCAAATCAGCTACAGATTTTGAATTAGCTCCTGGAGAATTATAAATATTGATATTTCTCTTTTTGCATTCCTCTAAGTCAATGTTATCTAACCCAGACCCTGGTTTGATTATATTTTTTAGATTTCCTGCTTTAGAAATAAACTCTTTATTTACTTTTGTGTTTACTCTTATAATTGTATTATCCAAAAATAATTTCCCCCCTAAAAACAAATCTATGAGAAAACTAAATCAAAA
>CAZKIC010000036.1:0-6679 GCA_964552785.1 uncultured archaeon | reverse complement strand
ATATAAAGGTTTTAAACCTATAATTCTATAGAACAAATAGATTTGTTGTTGTTGATTTTGGACTCAAAAAATTCATTAAAAATGTAACAAATTTAGTGATAATTATGGATAACTATGGAGCAAAAAACATTAAGGTTTTAGAAGGTTTGGAGGCAGTAAGAAAGAGGCCTGCAATGTATATTGGCAGTGTTGGACCTCGAGGGCTGCATCACCTTGTTTATGAGATTGTAGACAATAGTATAGACGAGGTTATGGCTGGATTTTGCAAGAATATACACGTTACTGTTCAAAAAGACGGTTCTATCAAAGTTGTAGATGATGGAAGAGGAATACCTGTCGGCATTCACCCCCAATATAAAAAATCTGCATTAGAGATAGTTCTTACAAAGCTGCATGCCGGAGGAAAATTTGATTCGGACACATATAAAGTTTCAGGAGGGCTGCATGGAGTAGGTATTTCTGTTGTTAATGCTCTATCGGAATGGATGCAGGTTAAAGTAAGAAGAGAAGGGAAGATATATTTTCAAAGTTATAAAAAAGGTAATCCGGACAAAGATGTAGAAATCATAGGGAGTTATGAAGGATCTACAGGGACAGAAGTTGTGTTTTTTCCAGATAAAGAGATTTTTGAAACAATAGAGTTTGACAACAAGATTCTTTTGGCCAGACTCAAAGAACTGGCTTATCTGAACAAAGAAGCCACAATAAGGTTTACTGACGAAAGAAGTGGTTTAGAAAAAGAGTATCATTTTGAAGGAGGGATTAAAGAGTTGGTGGCAGACCTTAACAAAAACAAACAACCAATTCACGAAGGCATTATATATATTATGGATCGTGATGAGAAAGAGAATGTAGAGGTTGAGATTGCTTTCCAGTATCAAGACGCTTTTTCTGAAACTTTGTTTTCTTATGTTAATGACATCAACACTATAGATGGAGGGACTCATGTTACTGGATTTAGCACAGCATTGATCAAAGTTACAAAAGATTATATAAAGAAGAACAACTTGCTGAAAGAAGACCTCGAGATATCTGGAGAAGATATAAAGGAAGGGTTGACATCTGTAATTAATGTAAAAGTTCCCCAGCCTCAATTCGAGGGGCAAACTAAAGGAAAGTTAGGGAATACTAATGTGAAGAATATTGTCTACGGAATTGTTTCAAAGAAGCTTTCTGAATTTTATGAGGAAAACCCAAAGGTGTTTGAGGCTATCGCTATTAAGATAATTAATGCCGCAAAAGCCCGTTTGGCAGCTAAGAAAGCAAGAGACCTTGTAAGGAGGAAAGGAGCTTTAGAGGGAGGAACTTTGCCGGGCAAATTGGCTGATTGTTCTGAAAAGGATCCAGATAAAACAGAGCTTTATATTGTGGAAGGTGATTCAGCAGGAGGTTCTGCTAAATCAGCCCGTTCTAGAGAGATGCAGGCAATTCTGCCTTTGAGAGGTAAGATATTGAATGTTGAAAAAGCGAATATCATAAAGATGCTGAAAAGCGAGGAACTTAAAGCTTTAATTACTGCCATTGGCACTGGTTTAGGGGATAAGTTTGACAAAGAGAAATTAAGATATGGAAAGATAATAATAATGACGGATGCTGATGTTGACGGAGCTCATATAAGAACCCTCTTGTTGACTTTCTTTTTCAGGTATATGAAAGATCTGATTATTGACGGTCATATATTTGTTGCGCAGCCGCCACTGTATAAGATATGGAAAGGCAATAAAGTATATTATGCATATTCTGATGAAGAAAAAGACTATTTTATAGACCAATTAGGAGACCAAGGGGTGAATATTCAAAGATATAAAGGTTTAGGAGAGATGAATCCAGAACAATTGTGGGAGACAACAATGGATCCAAATACAAGGATATTAAAAAGAATAGAATTAGAGGATGCAATAGAAGCTGATGAAACATTTTCAATGCTTATGGGCGATAAAGTGGAGCCCCGTAAAGAATTTATAATGGCCCATGCCAAAGAAGTAGAGGAACTGGATGTGTGATTTGATGAGCGAAGCAGATCCTTCAAAAGAACAGAAAAGAGATAAAATAGTGGAGCTTCCTTTAACTCAGGAGATGAAGGAATCTTATTTAAGTTATGCAATGTCGGTAATTGTTGGAAGAGCGTTGCCTGATGTCAGGGACGGTCTTAAGCCTGTTCACAGAAGAATTCTTTACTCTATGTATGAAATGGGGTTGTTTCATAATAAACCTTTCAAAAAGAGCGCCAGAGTTGTAGGAGATGTTTTAGGTAAATACCACCCTCATGGAGATTCGGCAGTTTATGATGCTTTAGTCAGGATGGCTCAGGATTTCTCTATGTCTGTTCCTTTAGTGCAGGGCCAGGGAAATTTTGGAAGCATAGACGGAGATTCGGCAGCAGCCATGAGATATACAGAAGCACGTCTTTCAAAAATCTCAGAAGAGCTCTTAAAGGATATTGATAAAGAAACAGTCGACTTTATTCCTAATTTTGATGGTTCATTAGAAGAGCCTTCTGTTCTTCCTGCAAAATGGCCTGTATTGCTAGTAAATGGAAGTTCTGGTATAGCTGTTGGTCTGGCTACAAATATGCCGCCTCACAATCTAAGAGAAATTATATCTGGAGTTAATGAGTATATAGATAAAGAAATAAAAAATGAGGAGATATCTGTTGATGATTTGATGAAACACATAAAAGGCCCTGATTTTCCAACAGGGGCTATTATTTCTGGTTTGTCGGGCATAAAGAGTGCATACACAACAGGAAAAGGTATAATCACGGTAAAAGCAAAAACCCATATCGAAGAGAAGAATGGAAAAGAAATGATTATTATTGATGAAATACCCTACCAGGTGAATAAATCCAAGATGGTTGAAGCAATAGCCAATCTGGTTAAAGACAAGAGGGTTGAGGGTATTGTAGATATCAGGGATGAATCTAACAGAGAGGGTATAAGAGTGGTTATTGAATTAAGAAAAGGCGCTAATACAGACGTTATTTTGAACAGGCTTTACACACACACCTCGATGAAAATTTCTTTTGGTATTTCTAATATTGCCTTGGTGGATAAAGAACCAAGAACATTGAATCTTATTAGTCTGATTAAACATTTTGTAGATCATAGAGAAGAAGTCATCAGAAGAAGAACAAAATATGAGCTTAAAAAGGCAGAGGAAAGACAGCATATTTTAGAAGGTTTGATTATAGCCCTGGACGACATAGATAATGTTATAGAGTTGATAAAAAAAGCAAAAGACAGGCAGGCGGCAAAGCATGGCCTGATTGAAAATTACAATCTTACAGATATCCAGGCTGAAGCCATATTAATTATGCAGCTCCAAAAACTTACAGGACTGGAGCAACAAAGACTTCGTGAGGAACACAAGGAACTGGCAAAAAAGATTGAGGAGCTGAAAGAAATACTGGCATCAAGAGAAAGAATTTTAAGAATAATAAAAGACGAGCTTACTGAGATTTCTGATAAGTATGGATACGAGAGAAGATCAGAGATCATAGAAGGAGAGGAAGATATAGATGATATTGACCTAATACCAAATGACAGAATGACTGTAAATATTACAGATCAAGGATATATCAAAAGAATGAATATTGAAGAATACAAGGCTCAAAAAAGAGGAGGAAAAGGAGTTAAAGCAATAACTGCCAAAGAGGAAGATGTCATTGTTGGCACAATTATAGCTAATAATCACGATTATTTATTGTTCTTCACAAATAAAGGTCTTGTCAAATGGCTGAGAACATTCCAAGTACCAGAAGGGTCTAGAATATCTAAAGGAAGATCTGTCAAGAATTTATTAGAGTTGGAAGAGGATGAAGAAATACAAAGCATGATTGCCCTATCAGACCTTAAAGAGAAAGGCTATTTGATGATGGTTACCAAAAACGGAGTTATAAAGAAAACCCCTCTTGAAGCATTTTCAAGACCAAGAAAAGGAGGGATAAAAGCCATACTGTTGGATGATAATGATGAACTGATAAAAGTCTTGAAAACCAGCGGTGATGATAGGATCATATTAGCAACAAAGAAAGGTATGGCAATACACTTTGAAGAAAATAAAGTTAGAGCAATGGGCAGGAACTCAAGAGGTGTCAGAGGTATAAAATTAAATAAAGATGATGAGGTTGTTGGAGCTGTGAGAGTTATTGAAGGAAGGACAATACTGTCTATTACAGAAAAAGGTTTTGGCAAGAGAACATCTCCTGAACTCTATAGGATAACCAACAGAGGCGGAAAGGGTGTAACAAATATGAAGATTACAGATAAGAACGGGAATGTTGTGTCTGTAAGAGGGGTTCTTGAAAATGATGAACTTTTAATAACATCTTCAGCAGGAAAAGCTATTAGAATTAATGCTTCCGATATATCTCAAATAGGCCGGGCAACACAAGGGGTAAGGGTTATGAAACTTGATGAAAATGAATTCATCACTTCTGTAGGTGTTATAAGAACACAAGAAGGCGAGGTTGTTGATGTAGAAGAGTAATCTTTATATACCTCTTCGCATAAAATATATTATTATGGCTAAAGATGACTGTAGTAAAGAATATGAGAAAGCAATTTCTAAATTAGAAAATGAGTTAAGACTAAGAGGATATACACAACAGACAGTAAGGACTTATAAATATAATATTTTGGCTATGTTGAAAACAATAGGAAAAAGCCCTGAAAAAATCAAGCAGGACGATGTGAAAAATTATTTATCCTCATTAATCTCTGAAAAATCATTATCTTCTAAATCCATCTCTCTAGTAAAAGCAGCTGCCAAATTTTTCTTTGAAGAGGTTTTAGGTACAATTAATATAGATATCAAAACACCAAAAGTTCAAAAGAAATTGCCTACTGTGCTTTCAAGAGAAGAGGTCAAAAAATTGATTGAAAATGCTGCAAATGACAAACACAGAACGATGATTAAGTTCCTTTATTCAACAGGAGTCAGAGTTTCCGAATTAACGGGGATGAAAGTAGGAGATATAGATCATAAAGAAAATGTCGCATGGGTAAGACAAGGGAAAGGTTCCAAAGACAGAATGGTTGTTTTACACCCTACTTTATCAGAGGAGATAAGAAATTATATTGAAGGAAAAGGACTTAAAAAGGATGATTATATTTTTGCCAACAAATATGGTGAAAGAATTTCTGAAAGAATGATACAGAAGATTCTACAGCAAACAACGACGCAGGCAGAAATAGAGAAAACAGTGACTCCACACACTTTGAGGCACTCTTTCGCAACACACCTGCTTGAGAATGGAGAGAATATAAGGAAGATCCAGGAGTTGTTAGGCCATGCAAACCTGCAAACAACACAAATATATACATCTATTTCCAAAGATGAATTAAAGAAGGTAAAATCGCCTTTAGAGGATCTATAATATTTTATCAAGTTCATGATATATATTTTCCAGAAATGCCTCGGAAATTGGAGTGTATGACTTCATGTTCTTTCTATCCACCCTATACGTCCAATTCGGTTCATCTATGGCTTCACCCCTTAAAACACTCAACATGAATGGCATGTGGACTTCATCACATATAACGCATATCCTTCCATTAATTCTTCCTATGACATCTTTAATATAATCATACCACAACTCAAATTCCTTTACACAAATAGAAAAATTTATGAAATCTATTAAAGAATAATAAAATACTCCAACGAATCTTTCTCAGTAAAATATGAGATGGCATACTGCAAGTTTTTATAGCCTCTTTCGACATCAATGAATGAGCTCAGCACGGATAAGTCTCTTACCAAATCTGTTGAGTGTTCTAGGATTGCAAAAACATAATACAATTCTGTGAATTTTCTTGGAACGTTGTATTTTTCAAGATCCTTAATAGGGAGGCCAAGACCAAAATATTTCGGCAGAAATATTATTCTATCTTCATTCTTTCTTAGAATTCCTGATAACAATGACTCTGGAGTGTATGGGTCAGCATATTGAATATGATCAATTGGATAATCGGTGATAATTCTTGATGTGTCTCTGATTCTCTTCTTCATACCCTCTATAGATTTAGGATGATAACGAGTTCCGTGTCTTACACCTATCACCACATAATCCTCTTTATTATGCACAGTGTACGGTTCACTGTTTATGGGTATTATGTCGGACATACATATAATTTAATAGAAATAAATAAAAATCTAAACCATTTTCTTGAACTTTTTAACGATGTTATCCAGATTGAAGGCAATCTGCTCTCCTTCTTCGGTGAGATTTACATATTTTACCCTGCCGTTCTTATCAAAAGAAACCAAACCATTGCTCTCGAATAACTCTAATATTTTGACGGCATGAGAATACGTGCAGTCTGCATACTTGGCTAATGAAGATGCATAACTTCTGTTTCCATCGTTTCTCAATCCTATCAGTATCTTCACTGGCTTTTCGTGCAAGAACAAATCTACGAGACTATTGCTTTCTTTTCTCAACATTAAACCAACCTTGTATTATAATAGAGATATTATTTTATATAGTTTTCTGTGTTTATATTTGTTTCACTATTATTGTTTTATCAGATATAAAATTATATTATTTTTCAGTGTTTATATAATTATGTGTTGATATATTGAGATATCCCTTTTTAATGGCGTACAGTCAGAATCAACGTTCAGCAAGATTTAGTCTCTTATATATTTTATAATTATGGATAACCACAAATAGATATAT
>CAZKIC010000035.1:0-6701 GCA_964552785.1 uncultured archaeon | reverse complement strand
TTACCAATTTATTAGTTGGTGATTATTAAAATCACGAGGTTACCATGCAATCATACTGGCATATTTTGGAATATTGATTATTATTCCTTTAGTGATTGAACAGAGAAAGAAGAGTGAGTTTATACAATTCCATACAAAACAGGGATTAATGTTCTTAATATTGTGGGTAGCTTCAGGAATATACAGAATGATTCCATTTATAGGCTGGCTTACCGGATGGATCCTGATGTTGGGCCTTTTTATTTTATGGGTTGTAGCGATAATAAAAATCCTATCCGGGGAGAAATGGTTGATTCCTGTTGTTGGCGAAATAGCAGATAAATGGGATCTCTAAATGATTATCTTTTTCTATAATCTCTCAAATTCCTAGCAAATAAATATATTGCGAGAAATATACTAAGAGTTATTATACTGCTTGTTAATCCTGCTGTTTTGTAATCTGTGTATGCTTTAGGGATTAATATTCCCGCAGATACTGAAACAATAATATAACTTATTGCTATGTAGCCAATAACTTCCGGCTTCTTGAATATTATGCCTTTGTAGAAAGCAAGAAGGACCGATATTAAAAAACCTACACCTGTTAATAAACTTAGACCAAGCATAAAAGGCAACAAAAACCACGCTATTACTAATGCCAGAACACCAGAAACTAACATTTTCGTATATCTCTTGATGCTCTTCATAAGATTATATGATGTGTGGGATATTTAAACTTAATCCCCCATGTAGTTTTATGGTAAAATCTAATAAGAATGCTATTAAAAAGTCCTCTTCTAAAAAAGATGTTACAAAGAAAGGAGTATCTAAAAAGGCAAATAAAAAAGTCTCTTATTTTGACAACCCTGCCGTTAAATATGGATTAATTGCATTGGGTGTTGTTATTCTTATAATCGTATTTTCTGTTTTTTTCAAAGGTAACAGCAGTGAGTGTTCAGATGGAACTCTGGTGGGTGAGTGTTCTTTAAACAAACCTTATTTCTGTTTAGAAGGCTCACTTGTAGAAAGAGCTTCTGTATGTGGGTGCCCTGATGGATATTCTGTAAAAGGAGAGGAATGCAAACAGACTTGCGATGATGGTACAATATATGGAGAATGTTCTTCTACAGGATCATTGTATTGTTTAAATGGAACTCTTATAGAGAGTCCATCTGTATGTGGCTGTGACGAAGGGGAATTATACCATGAAGGAAGGTGCATATCACTCTTCCAATTAGGTGAAGAGACAAGAATATATAAATATCTGTTCACTGGAACTCAGAAGAAACTTAAAACTACAGTATACTTGGGAATGAAAAAATATCTTGAAAACCTAAGAAGTTCGTGCGTAAATTGTCCTTTTGATGAAGAAAGAGTCATAGAACTTACGAGCCAAGAAGAACAAACAGAAGCATTGGAAAAAATTATAGAGTCAATAAAGGAATCGTCAATATCTGTGTTTGAAGATCATTATGTAAGAATTGCAATAAGTATGGTCCAAAACATACCTTCAGTAAAAGGAGAGAATAAGAGATATCCGTATGAAGTGTTATATGATAATGAAGGTACTGATAAGGAGAAAGCACTCCTTACAGCATCACTTATAAAAAAACTGGGTTATGGTGTGGTAATATTTGATTTTGAAGAAGAAGATCATTTTGCAGTTGGTATAAAGTGTCCTCTACAATACAGTTATGGCGGTTCGGGTTATTGTTTCATAGAACCTGCAATGAATTCTATAATAACTGACGACACTATAGAATACGACTTCGGAACTTTGAAATCGACTCCGAAAATTATAAAAATACCCTCAGGAACAAAATCATTCGATAGTGTTGATATAGAATACAACGACAAGCTTGAATGGATTAGAACAAACGAGATCCTAAGAACAGAGGGTAGCTTCAAATACAGTGAAGACCAGAAAATATGGCAAAGACTTAAAGACAAATACGGCCTCTCCTAATAGATCAATCTTCTTCTCTCTCATATTATTTTAAAAACTAAAACACACAGAGTTAATTATGATGTATAAAGAATTCTCTGAAAGTGATATGTATAGCTATAACTCCAAAAACAAGAAATTATTCGGAATATACCTAATAATGGGTATCATTATTGCATTGATTATTTTTGTTTATTACATTATGTTCCTTAAAAATTCCGACAATTTTTTTGTGAACGCAATTAATTCTGTTGTTGTTAATATTGCAACAAACATCAATTCCGGAAGTTTGTTGGGTCTGTTTTATGCTTCTACTTTCGGTGGCTTGTTTTTCATTGTGTTTCCACTTGAGATAGCATTCATAAAATCATTAACAGTTGGAGGATTAAATCCTGTGTATATGATAATGGTTTATGTTGTCGGATTATTAATATCGTTTACAATTGATTATTACATTGGTTTAAAGTTCTCTGGCCTGTCAAAAAAACTGATCGGCCCTAAAAAGTTTTACAAAATAAAAGGCTTGTTAAACAAGTATGGTGCCGGAGCAATATTTGTTTTTAATGCATTGCCTTTGCCGGCTCAAGCTTTAACGGCAATATTAGGTGTGTTTAGGTATAACAAAACAAGATTCTATGTGTTTTTTCTGACCGGACAAATTATCAAGTATGCTGCAATAAGTGTTATTTATTTATATTTGCCTGTAGTATTAAAATAAATGATTAATTAAAAGGTGGAGATGATGTTCAAGAAAAAAATTGAGATTTTGTCGGCGAGAATAAAGAATTTCAGAGGAATAAGGAAGATGAGTTCTTACAAAGGCAAGAAGGTTTTCTCAAAATCAGGAGAATATGTAGGAAGAATAAGAGACGTAATATTAAAGAATGATGTCATGGCAGGGGTTATAGTTAATGGAAAAAGAAAGCTTTTCATAGACAAAGAGTACTTCTCATCAGATACAGATGATGTTGTTATGTTGTCTATAGATCCTGTAACCAACATTATAGGAAAGCAAGTTTTTGATGCAGATGGAAAGAAGATAGGCAGAGTTATAGATGTGGATAGAAATACAACCTCTAATACATTTAGTTCATTGGTTGTTAAAAAGGGGTTGATCTCCAAGCCTATTAACATTCCAAAAGAACATATAGACATTTTAAGGAAGAATGTCATTTTAAAGAAAAAATACTAGTGAGTTTATGAGAGAAATAATCACATGTGATGATATATTAGGAAAAGAGGCTGTTGATCCTGATGGGGCTATTTTGGGGATAGTAGTCAAACTTCATATTGACAAACTAAATAAAACGATCGTAGGACTGACAATAGACCAGGGATTTATGAAACCGGATATTTTTGTTGGAATAAATTACATCAAACATTTTGGAGTAGAGGCTATTTTTCTGAGTAAAGTGCCTCATGACAGGTATAAAGGACTTGATGTTATAACTGAAGAGGGCCATATTCTTGGTGTTGTTAAAGATGTAATCGTTGCTCATAAACGCATCCAAGAGATTGTTGTTTCACCAAAGAAAGCATTTAACAAAAAGAACATAATTGTACCTTCATCAAAGATAAAAGAATTTGGTTCGAGTGTTATATTAAGAAAGGGTTTTAGATACGATTGATTGAAATTCTTGGAAATATTATGAGAGAAGTGTTGATCATTATGGATGTAAATGTGGGAATTAAAAAAGGCAAAGACTTGCCTGAAGAGTATATTGAGTTTATGAACAAAGCAAGAATAAATGAATATGGTTTTAATTCTAAAAATTTTAAAAAAGATGAATTAGACTCAATATTTTTTTATGTTAAAAAAGACAATGAGATAAAATCCTTTGGGATGTTGAAACCAATCACAATAAAATATCTTGGAAATGAATTCGACATTCTTGGAATTGGCGCTATTATGTCAATTGAAAAGCGAAAGGGTTATGGAAGAATATTAATTAATGGAAGAAATATTAAATTACCTGAAAAATGAAGGTAAAACAGGACTTGGGTTTTGTAGTAGAGAGACTTCTGGTTTTTATAAAAAATGCGGTTTTAAAATTGTTAAGGACCTAGCATTGAGGTTCAGATATAAATATGCGACGCCTGAAGAAGAGCAAGCAGAATTGGAAGATGGTGGTGATGGGATCTGCCATAATGGAAAGGATAACTTTATTAAGAAAATCCTGTCAAGAAATGACCTTATTTATATAGATGTCCCGTTCTGGTAGTTTTTATCCGGCAACCACACAAAAAATCAACTTCTTTTGTAAAGCCCTATGATTTGTGTTTTCGCTATGATGTGTGGACTCATAGCCTTCTCTAATTCCGATTTTGTTGAATTCTGGTCTAAGTCAAGATCTGTGTCCAATGCATATAATTTAAAGAAATATCTGTGGGTGCCAGAAGGGGGGCAAGGTCCGCCGTAATCATTCCTTCCCCAGCTATTCAATCCTTGTATTCCTGGTACAGAATTCTCCCCTATTTTGTTCAATAAAGGTATATTCCACACAATCCAATGATCCCATGTTCCCATAGGGGCGTCCGGATCATCAACTATCAATGCCAATGATTTTGCACCTTGAGGTATGTTCTCTATTATAAGTTCCGGGTTTATGTTTTCTCCATCGCAAGTATACTTAGAAGGTATCATCGTGTTGTCTTCAAAAGCAGAGCTTTTTATTCTGAATTCGACCATATTAATCATCTCCTTTTCAGATGCTGTACAACCAGACAATATTGCTGTTATTACCATTATGGATATCACGAATGCCTGATAACTCATAGGTCTTATTGGTTATTAGATTTTATATATTATACTTGTTAAAGAACAAATCCTTTTTTATAAAAAGTAGTGCCGATGGGGGGGCTTATTCCTCCAATAGAACCCTTTTTTCATTGGTTTTTTCTAAAAAGGCGCTCGAACCCCCGATCTCCAGATTTCTTAGAATAGATCTCTTGTAGGACAAAGATCATCCCCTTTCGGGTCAGTACTCATAACTTCTTATGAGTCTGGCGTCCTAGCCAACTAGACCACATCGGCACATTGGCATAACATATATAAGAAATAAAGTAAGCTTTATATTTGTTTTTACAAAAATCAATAACTTTATATTCAAGAACAACTTTAATATTATTATATCAGAAAAGAGGTGTTTAAATGGAGATACCAAATCTTGAAAACACAAACTACTTCACTAACAGAGCATTAGAGGACGATAAAGGCAATAAAAAAGGCAAAATAATTATCTGGAGATATAAAGGAAAGGAAGAATTCAATATAATATTGGATTGTCCTTTTTGTGGGACTCATCAAGAAAGGAAGGAAGAATTCAAAAGGAAACCATACAGACCTAAATGCGAGAACTGCGGAAAAGGATTTATGATTTCTAAAATAAAACCCAAAAAGAACTAAGGCGGAATAAATGATTAATGAAACTATAATAGATAATGTTTCAAATGTTATCAACGGAACTATAAATGTTGTAGAAGTGGGCGGCTTATACACTATACTTAAAAGCGTTATCGGAGTACTAGGTGGCGTCACAGGAGTTTATATTATCCTTACGGTTCTCAGATGGTATGAATTCAAAAAGATAAAAGATATAATTAAAGATCTCAATGAAGAGATAAAAGAAATGAAAGAATTAATAAAGGAAGAACAAACTATAGTTGAAGATATTAAGAATGTTAAAAAGATAACAGTTAAGGTTGAGGACGATGAGAATCTACACCAAAAGAGGTGATAAAGGAGAAACAGATAGTATTTCTGAGGGAAGAGTAAAAAAGAGCTCTAATATAATAGAGTATTATGGATCTATAGATGAGCTGACTTCTTTCTTAGGTGTTGTTAAAGCGCAATTATCTCCTCAAAATTACGATATTATAAAATTGATTGAAAGAATACAGAAAAAACTTATAGAATTGCCTTCTTTCATTGTTGATGAAAAAGAAATTAAAGAACTGGAAGATGATATAGACCACTATAACTCTAAATTAAAACCTCTAAAAGGATTCGTCATTCCGGGAAATACAAAAACCGGATCATACATACATATTTCCAGAACCATCTGCAGGAAAGCTGAAAGAAACCTCGTTGCTTTGAACAATGAAGAATATAATGCAATAAAGTATTTAAATAGACTTTCTGATTTATTGTTCGTTTTAGCAAGATTCGTTGATGAAAATGAATAAAAAAGAAATAATTCTCAAGGAGATCTCAAAAATACCCAGAGGATCTTTAATGACTTATAAAGAAATTGCGGTCAAAACTAATTCAAATCCGAGATATGTGGGTTATGTTTGCTCTCAAAACAGAGATTATGAGAATATACCATGCCACAGAGTTGTCAGAAGCGATGGCAAGATAGGTGGATACAATAAAGGCGTTAAAAAGAAAGAAAAACTGCTTAGAGAAGAAGGCATCGTGATAATAAATGGAAGAATCAAACATCAATAAAAACATCGCTTCTTTTTTCATATTCTTTCTTAACTATATCCCTTAGTCTCAGGTAAATTTTATGCGGTTCTTGAGTTCCTAATGCCAGTTCATTTGCTGATCTCTTTATCTCCATTAATAACGATGGTTCTATATTAACCTTTTTTCTTTTTCGTTCTGAAAGAATGTAATTAGAGATGGTGGGTTGCTTCAAACCCATAATTCTTGATGCCTCTTCCTGTGTGTGTCCCAGATTAACAACCAATTCGAATGCTATCAATGCCCTTATCCTGGGCAAATACTCTAAAACAAATATCTCGGAAAACAATCTCATAATCTATATTTTAT
>CAZKIC010000034.1:0-6784 GCA_964552785.1 uncultured archaeon | reverse complement strand
TTTAGTTTTTTTACAAACTTCTCCTCTAAATTTATTGAGTTTTTAAGTTTGACTATTATTCTAATGCTTTCTTTCTTTCCGCATGAAATGGCGCACAAGTTTGTTGCTATAAAGTATGGATACTATGCTAAATTTGAGATGTGGACTTCAGGATTGTTGTTTGCTTTGTTTCTGGCAGTTGTTACAAATGGTAATTTTGTTTTCGCTGCACCTGGTGCTGTTGTTATTTACCAGCATGTCCACCAGCACAAAGGCAAAAAAACACTAACAAAAGAGAACGGCATTATATCAATGGCAGGGCCTTTAACTAATTTGACTATTGCTTTGGTTGGTTTGTTTTTAATTAGTTTCTTAACATTGTCTCAAATGATTGTTTCTTTTTTAGGGAGTGTTGTTTTTGTTAATTCTTTGTTGGCGCTGTTTAATCTTATTCCTGTTCCTCCTTTAGATGGGTCCAAGATTATTTGGTGGAATATCTCTATTTGGTTAGGTATGTTCGTAATTTCTGGATTGCTTGTGTTTTTTGTTTAATTATTTTGTTGCTCGACCCAGATTGATATTTTCTCGATGTAAAAGTTAAGATTCCTGCTGTCTTAAAGATAAACATATATACCTCGAAAACCAATATTTAATTATGAAGAAACTTACAGAGTATGAATCCAAGAATATTTTAAAGAAGTATGGTATAAGAGTTGCAAAGAGTTACTTGGCCAAAGACGTTGAAGAAGCCAAGAAATATGCAAACAAAATCGGATATCCTGTTGTAATGAAAGTTATGTCAAAAGATATCCTGCATAAGACTGAAGCTCATGGAGTTGAAACAGGAATAAAGAAAGATGAAGTGGAGTTTTATTTTAAGAAGATAATACTCAATTCCTTGAAATTTAATAAAAATGCGAAAATAGACGGGATTTTAATTGAGGAAAGTTTAGAAGGTGTAGAGCTAATAGCAGGAATAAAAGAGGACCCTACTTTTGGAAAAACTATAATGATTGGTTCTGGAGGGATCCTTGTAGAGGCCTTAAAAGATATTTCAATAAGAATGATCCCCATAAAAACAAAAGATGCAGAATCAATGATAGATGAAATCAAAATATCAAAATTGTTTGACGGATACAGAGGAAAGAAACTGAATAAAAAGAGTGTGGTAAAAACACTACTAAATATTTCAAAACTCGCTGAAAAAGAAAAAATTAAAGAAATGGATATAAATCCTTTGTTTGTAAACGAGAAAGAATGTATAGCTGGAGATATAAGAATCATCTTAGATTGAAATCATCTTTGTTTCTGTTTTTTCAATCTTTCATTCTCGTCATAAATCTCCCCAACCAATTCCTCAACAATATCCTCAAGAGTTACAAGACCTATGACTTCTTTTTCGTCATTAACGACTAATGCTATATTCGGTATTTTCTTTCTAAAGCGCTCAAAAGTTTTTCCTATTTCTTCCTTATGATCTATGAATAAAATATCTTCTTTGAAGTCTTTTAATCGCTCATCATGAAACTCTCTGTCCATCATTTTCTTTAATATGTTTTTGAGGTACAAAACTCCTGTAAATCTTTTCTTTTTTTCATCGTAAAGAGGAATCCTTGAAAAACCACTTTCAACAATATCATCGACAACATTTCTTAATTTTTTGTCCTGATTGAGAAAAAATATTTTTGAGAGGGGCGTCATTATCTCTTCTACCTTTTTTTCATTGAATATAACACTCTTTTTTATTAACTGAAGCTCCTGGGTGTCTATGATTCCTGCCTGCTCTGCCTTGTCTGCTAATATCTGTATCTCTTCCTCTGTTGTTTTCGGCTTAATCCCTCTCTTTAATCTGAAGATTTTGGAAAGAAATGTGTTTATTCCTGAAAGAATAGATATTAACGGAGACAATATTATACTCAAATAATAGAATATTGGCGCTATAAACAGCGCTATTTTCTCAGAATGTTCTGTGGCAAGACTTTTGGGATATATTTCTCCAAAAATTAATATAAGGAAAGTCATAATACCCGTGGCTATACCTATGCCTTTTGAACCGAAAGCTTCTGTCGCGAGAAAAGTAGCAATAGAAGAGGCAAGAATATTGACTATATTATTCCCGATCAATATTGTTATCAGCAGTTTTTTCGGATTATCCTTGAGATATTTTAATTTCTTTGAACCTTTCTTCTTTTTTTTATACAAATAGTCTACTCTAATCTCATCCAAAGAAAAGAAAGATATTTCAGCACTTGAGAAAAATCCTGACAACAATATCAAAACAACTAGAATTATAATATATGTTGACATAAAGCCGATCATCCTTTGAATTTATACATCCTAATAAAACGTTGGTTTGGAAGATATATAAATTTTTGGTTTTTGTTTGTGTATAAAGGAGTTTAGTTTTTATGGTTTCTATGAGATGAATTTTATGTAATGTTATTAATTCTTGTTGTTCAATTGTTTAGATGCGAATTAATGAACAATATGTTAAAAACTTATAATAATTCTCATAAATTATTATCTTCATGGTAATAAGATCCATTAATCCGACTACAGAGGCATTGATTCAGGAATTTCAAGAGAATAGTTTTGAAGAAATAGATGTTTTTATAGAGAAATCAAGAACAGCACAAAGGAAATGGTTTTCGAAGTCAAAACAAGATAGGATTTCGATTATGCAGAATATGAAAAAAGTTTTTGAAGAAAATCAGAAAGAATTAATAGACACTATAAATGAGGAACTCGGATTTGATAAAACAGAGATTCAGGATGTTGTTTACGACGTCTTAGATGGTTTTGACTATTATATTGAAGTATATAAAAAGAAAAACGATATTAATTTTCCTATTAATGAAAGCGTATTCCCAGAATCTACATCAGAGATTAAGTTTTATCCTTTGGGGGTTATTGCTCAAATAGGCGCTTGGAACTACCCTCTTTGGCAAACTATGATTACTGCTATTCCTGCATTATTGGTGGGCAATTCCATAATATATAAACCTTCCGAACGATCTACTAAAACAGGCCTATTGATATCCCGATTAATCAATTCAACGGAAGGTTTTCCTAAAGATGTTTTTATTCCTGTAGTTGGCGGACCTGAACAAGGAAGATATTTAGTAAGATCTGATGTTGGTGCCATAGTTTACACAGGAAATATTGAAACAGGAAAGGAAATTATTAGGAATGCAGGAATTAAACCATTAATATTAGAGCTTTCAGGCAATGATGCTGCAATAATTTGCAGTGATTGTGATATAGAACAAACTGTGGACGGTGTTGTTTCTGGAGCTTTTCTTCATTCAGGGCAAGTTTGCGATAGAATTAAAAGAATCTATATTGTTAAGGATGTCGCAGATGAATTTATTGAAAAAGCCATAAAAAAGATCCCAGAAATAAGAGATAAAATTACTCCTGTCGTTTCTTTAGAGGTGTTGAATAAAATACACAAACAAGTAATGCAGACTGTAGAAGATGGCGCAGAGATTCTTATTGGCGGAAAGAGAATGGAAAAGAAAGGTTTTTATTACGAACCTACATTACTTAAATTAAAACACAATGATGTCTATAGTGTTAAAAATGAGATTTTTGGACCTGTTGTTTCTCTACTTGTCGTTGAATCCGAAGAGGAAGCAATAAAAATGGCAAATTCTACAAAATTTGGATTGGGTTCGAGTATTTGGACCCAAGATTTTAAAAAAGCAAGAAGGATTGCAGATTATTGTGAGACAGGAATGGTCTGGATAAATGATTCTAATATACCCTTAGTTTGCGGAGAATACTTTAAAGGTTGGAAGTCTACAAGCATCCCTAATGCAAGTGATAGATTAAGTATGTTTATGAAATCAAAAACAGTTATATCATTTAATTCTAATGGTAGAAGATCTTGGTGGTTTTGAGTTAATGTATAATTCTTCTTTATCCATTATAACTGGAGCTTCTTTACGTCTTATATACTTCTACCATACAAAAAACTCGAAATATGCCATCTCTCTATCGTCTTTCAGCTCCCGGCGATAGTTGATCATGATCTCTCCGAGGTATCTTTCTTAAAAATAGAGTAATGGCCTCGTAAACTCTATCAGGATCACTCATAGTAAATATTAAGGCCCAAAATTAAAATAACAAGAATAAAATGTTTCAAGAGGATATAAATTTATATATATGTAGATATAGTAATATATTGAGAATAAAAAGGGGGAAAGGTATGGAACAAAAATCCATAAGATCAAAGATCAAAGAATTAAATATAGAGACATCTGCATATTTGGGTTTATATATTTCCGATAAAGAAATAACTATAGCGGTAAAAACACCTAAGAGTACCAAGATAATTGCCAAGAAATATCATGAAGATTATGAATCCTTTATTGTTGAATGGGTTCGAGATTACGCAATAAAGAATAATCTGAAATTTATTGCTGCAGGACTTACTGGCAAGGACAAACTGAAACAATTAGGTTCAAGATTGTGGTTGGAAGAAGATGTGGTCCCTTATGTTTTTGAAAAAGTTAAAGGAAAAACAATACAAGATAAAGTAAAGAATATTGTCAAAGAAGTGAGAAACAATTTTGATGATAATGACTTGGTTAAAGTTACTGTTTCTGATGAGAATGAGGTTAATGTTTCTGAACTGGTAACATTAGAGGATTATGAAAGAACTGTAAAATATGAGGAATTTTCGAGATTGTTGTCTTATGCGGAAAAATTTAAAGGTAAGAAGATTTCCTTCTTTAATTCTACTGCCCAGGGTGGTGGTGTAGCTTTAATGAGACACGCAATGATACGTCTTTACAAATTGCTCGGGGTTGACGCTCATTGGTACAATATGGAACCAAAAAAAGAAGTTTTTGATATTACGAAGAAAAAATTTCATAATGTATTGCACGGAATTTCTGATTTGAATTTAAATGACAATGATAAGAAGATTTTTGAGGAATGGACAAAAGAAAATGCAAAAAAGTTCAAAAAAGTTTTCAAAGAATCGGATGTTATTGTTATTGATGACCCGCAGCCTTCTGGTTTAATCAAATACATAAGAAAGGTGAATCCTTATGCTAAAATAATATTCAGATCTCACATACAGCTTGAAACATATTTAATGAGAAGAAAAGGAACTCCGCAAAACAAGACATGGAATTTTATAAGTGAGAATATAAAACACTCTGATGTTTTTGTAAGCCACCCTATTAAACAATTTATACCGCATAACATTATTAAGAAAAAGACGGTTTTGATGCCTGCTGTTACTGACCCTTTAGATGGTCTGAATAAAGAACTTAAAGACCGATACATATTATATAATCTAAAACTATTCAACAAATATCTTTTAGAAAGCGGTCAAGATGTGTTAGATCTAAATAGACCTTACATCATACAAATAGCCAGATTTGATCCTTCGAAAGGAATACCTGATGTTATAGAATCATATAGAATTCTTTGCAAAATTTTAGAGAAGAAGAATCTAGAAAGACCTCAATTGGTTTTGGTGGGTCATGGGGCTGTTGACGACCCAGAAGGGGCTCCTCTATATCTTAACACACTAGACATCATAAAGAGTGATAAATACAAACATCTTAAGAAAGATATTAAAGTTGCAAGACTTCCACATAATGATCAAATACTTAATTCACTTTTAAGAAGAGCACATATAGCATTGCAATTATCACATAAAGAGGGCTTTGAAGTAAAAGTCACAGAAGCCCTGCATAAAGGAAAACCTGTAATAGCTTATAAAGTCGGAGGAATTCCTCTGCAGATAAAACATAAAGTTACTGGTTATTTAGTTAAGAAAGGAGACCAAAAAAAAGTTGCCCATTATATGTACGATCTTATAACTGATAAGAATTTGTATAATAAGATGTCTTTGAGAGCAAGACATGTTAATACAGATTATTTTACTGTAAGCAATTGCATTAACTGGTTGTTTCTGGCAAATACGTTGCTTGAGAATGGAGAGGTTCAGGGTGAAGGAAGATATATAAAAGATATTATAAAGAACTATGAGAGTAAATCATTCTTGTCTGATTTTTTAAAATCAATCAAACATAAATCGGGATATTCGCATGAAACTATCATAGTGAATCCAAAAAGCGGGGCTTTTTCTTTTTTTAGAATGAAGAGGGATTGATTTAAAAAACTCAACAGCCAAAAAAGAGTATGACTTCAAGATATTATAAATATGGTTTAATGGTAATTGCTTTAGCCTTGTTGTGGTTCTTGCGCCCGGTCTTCCATAATGTTATTATGGATTTTTACAGAAATCCTTATATTTTGGAGCTTATTGTTCTTGTTTTTTTGTTTAAATTAGGATATAAACTTCTGCAGAAACGAAAGAAAAAGGAAAACTTTAATATTTTTATGTTTAAACCAAGTCCGGGAGTTATGATGATGTTTTTCATTGTAATGTTTGTATTTGTTTTTGGAACTTTGTTCTCTACGATATTTCCTCAATTGTATTTAGCGAAAAATTATCAGTTTAAAAAAATTGATGTTTTACCAGAAACTTCTGAGAATATCAGATTGATGCCTTTTGAAGTTGCGTTCAGGATTTCTAGAGATTCTTTACAGTTGAGCCAATACAAACTTGGAACTGAGAACATAGCTAAAGTTAACGGTACTTTATCGTGGGAGTTTCCTTTGGTTCCTGATGGTAGGTTGATAAAGTTTACCTTGAAAAATAAAGGGGTTATACATGTTGATGCTACAACACAAGAAAAGAACAATGATATAGAGTGGAAAGATCTTGAAATAGGAGAAGGAATGTTTATTTTTGATAATCTGTATTGGAATATATATAAAG
>CAZKIC010000033.1:3420-6828 GCA_964552785.1 uncultured archaeon | reverse complement strand
ATTAAGAATTATCTCGCCTTACTTTTTCTGCATTTATAATTTTTTATAAAATTATACTTTATATTTAGACCCAAACATTTTAAAGGATTTCGCCTCTCACTTGTTGTTATTTCTTGTTAGGGACATAAACTATATCTTTAACATCTTTTATTTTCTCTTTCATGTTTTTAATCATTTCTTGCATAACTTTTTCGTCTATTTCCGAGTTTCCATTAATTGTTATAATATCTTTTTCTTTATTGTATAGGACACCGAAATTTGTGTTGTATGATCCAAAAACCATCTCTAGATATGCTTTCGCCCTTTCTGCTTTATCTTTTATTATTCTTTTAACTTCTAATTCATAAGATAACTCTTTTCCTGCCAGAGGATGGTTCATGTCCATCTTTACTCTTCCACCCCCAACAGATATTATTTTAGCGGTGCTTCCATCTTCAAATGATATAACTTGACCAACTCTCGGAGTTAGGTTTTGTTTTTTGAATTCTGTTAATGGTATTAGTTTTATCAATGATGGATCTCTTTTACCGAAAGCTTTTTCTGGCGGTATGTTTATTTTGATTTTTTTACCAACTTCTGCACCTTCCAGAACTTCATCAACACCTTTGATTACATTCCCTTCACCAACTATTATTTTGACTGGTTTGTATTCTTGTTGTGGGTTAAATATACCCTTTTCTTTTGCAATCTCAGATTTTGTTAAATCAAATATTCTGCCACTGTCTTTCACAATTCCGATGAAATCGAGTTCTATAAAGTCCCCTTTCTTTGCTTTAGCTTCTGCTATATTACCACCGTTATATTAAAGTTACTCCATCAATCTCAACTTCATGTATTCCTTCAATATTTTTTATTTTCTCTTGGGTTTCGTCTGCTATATTTCCTTCATCAGGCAATATCATTAACATTCTTATTGCTTTTAGTCCAAATGCTATCGGCTCAACTTTAACATCTGTTATATTTCCAAAGTTCATCTCCCTTATTTTTTTTTCTATTTCTTCTAGATTAGTTTCTGGAGATTCCGGCATTATTTTAAAGTTTACTATTACGTTTCTTCCCATAGAATCACCTTTAAGGCCCATTATAATTACAGTTCTTACAAGTATATCTTGTTGCGGTTTTCTTGCAAGAGCCACATCTGACTATTTCTTCCTTACCGCAAGAAGGGCATTTAAATCTTGAATATCTTTCTCCCGGAACGATGTTTCCACCACAACTTACACATTTCCCTATTATCATTTTCTTCACCTTTGATATTGACAATATCATAAAGTTTGAAACAAAGCTTTAAAACCTTTATTGTAATTTGTAATGGATGAGGGATTTCTATATATGTAACTTATATTAATAATATTATATAGGTTGTCTTTTCGTATGTTTTGGTGGGTTTATGGAGATAGCACTTCTTTATGATATGGGCGTTATAGTTCTAGCGGCTACATTCTTGGCAATTGTTGCTAAACTATTTAGACAGCCTTTAATCCCTGCTTATATTATAGCAGGTATACTTATAGGCCCCCACGGATTGAAGTTGATTACAAATCAGGATTTAGTTACAACTCTATCTGAGATCGGTATTGCTTTGTTGTTGTTTATTGTTGGTATGGAGATGGATTTTTCTAAGCTGAAAAATGTTGGTTTAGTCTCTTCCTTAGGCACTATATTGCAACTGGGTCTGACTTTCTTAGGGGGATTTATGTTCTCTTACGCTTTGGGTTTCAATTTTATAGAATCTTTATATATATCAATAATTGTCTCTTTTTCAAGTACGATGATAGTAATTAAGCTGTTGTCTGATAGAGATCAATTAGATACTTTAAGCGGAAGGATAGCGTTAGGAATATTGCTGGTTCAGGACATAATTGTTGTTATAGTTATGTCTTTCCTCGTTAATATGAATTCTTTGAATGCGGACACTATATTTATGACTCTGTTTAAGGCCATTGGTTTGTTTTCAATTGCAATAGTTTTCAATAAATATATTTTTCCGCCTTTGCTGAAAGAGATAGTTAAAGACAAAGAATTATTTTTTATGGCTTCTTTATCTATATGTTTCTTGTTTGCTTCATTGGCTTTTATATTAGGGTTTTCAATTGCGATTGGCGGATTTCTGGCAGGAATTTCATTGGCTGTTTTTCCTTATAATTTAGACATCTCCAGTAGAGTCAAGTCTTTGAGGGATTTTTTCACTATATTGTTTTTTGGCTCTTTAGGTATGACTTTAACATTCCATAATTTTAGTGCTTATTTGTATCCTTTAGCTGTTCTTTCGCTGTTTGTTGTTGTCGGCAAGTTCTTTATAGTTTCTATCATTACCTCTTTTCTAGGTTATAAAAGAAGAGTGGCTGTCTTTTCTGGACTTAATCTAGCAAATGTTTCTGAGTTCTCTTTGATACTTGCAGGTACGGGTTATGTTATGGGCCATATTTCCGGAGAAATTGTTTCTTTGGCAACTATGCTTGCTTTAATATCAATCTCTATTTCCTCCTATACAATAAAATATGATGAGAGGATTTATGGGTTTTTATCTCCTTTTTTAGCATTCATGGATAAGGTTAAGATATTCAAGAATTTGCACAAACTTTCTAATGTGGAAGAACTTAAAGGAAAGCTTAGAGATCATGTTGTTATTATAGGAGCACATACAATGGGACAGACAATAATAGATAAGTTGAAATCCGGCAAACAAACTTTTATTGTTTTGGATTATAATCCTGAAATAATAAAGAAGCTTATAGAAAGAGGTATTTATTGTGTTTATGGAGATATTAATCATTATGATATTATCGAGGATTTACAGATAAGATCCGCTAAATTAATTATATCAACAATACCAAGATTAGAAGACAACAGTCTGCTTCTTGAGAGGGTGAAAATAGAAAATCCAAAAGCTAAAGTAATAGTTTCTTGCGTTACTATAGATGAGGCTATAAAATTGTATTCTTTGGGTGCAGATTTTGTTATAATACCGAAGTTGGTTGGTGCAGAGAGAGTTTCTAATTACCTGAAAAGTATATTTGAAGACGGGGATACAACAACATTAGACCGCGTTAAAATCCAGGAGATAAAGTATTTAGAGAGGAAATCAGAAGAGGATTACATATACACTTATGGCCCGGAATACCTTAAAGAGTTGAAGGAGAAGATTGAGAGAGGATAGAAATCCTTCGATTTATTCTAATCTTTTCCAAATTACGCAATTAGCATTGCTAAATCTCTCGAAGATTAATCTATAATGATGGTCTTAATCTTCTCAAAATTACGCAATTAGCATTGCTAAATCTCTCGAAAATCATTCTATTATTTTGGTTTTGATTTTCTCAAGATTACGCAACTTCTTTGTTATCTGTCTGTTGCTAAATCTCTCGAAAATCATTCTATTATTTTGGTTTTGATTTTCTCAAGATT
>CAZKIC010000033.1:2976-3320 GCA_964552785.1 uncultured archaeon | reverse complement strand
ACGAAACTGGCGTTTCTCATTTAGAAAAGATTAATCTACAATAACAGTTTTAATTTTTCCAAATTACGCAATTAGCATTGCTAAATCTCTCGAAAATCATTCTATTATTTTGGTTTTGATTTTCTCAAGATTACGAAACTGGCGTTTCTCATTTAGAAAAGATTAATCTACAATAACAGTTTTAATTTTTCCAAATTACGCAATTAGCATTGCTAAATCTCTCGAAAATCATTCTATTATTTTGGTTTTGATTTTCTCAAGATTACGCAACTTCTTTGTTATCTGTCTGTTGCTAAATCTCTCGAAAATCATTCTATTATTTTGGTTTTGATTTTCTCAAGATT
>CAZKIC010000033.1:0-2876 GCA_964552785.1 uncultured archaeon | reverse complement strand
ATTGCTAAATCTCTCGAAAATCATTCTATTATTTTGGTTTTGATTTTCTCAAGATCACAAAAATCGGTGGTGAAGTTATAAGCACCTGCATTCAAGAAAACTAATTTGTCGCCAACTTTAGGGTTTTTTAGATATACACGATAGCGAAACAAATCTAATGAACAGGGGGTTATTCCTTTTACAACATAAGGGGTTCCTTGATTTTTTGGGAGTTCCCCTTCAATCAGCAGTTTAACAGGAACTATGATTGCATCCATGTCAGAATTATACACTGAAGCGTCCACTATTATGTTGTTTTCATGTATTGCAATTATTCGTGTTACTAATTTTGCTGATGGGGCTGCTATAAATCTTCCCGGCTCTATCATTAATTTGACATTCTTTTCATGCAGAAATTCTTTGAATTCTTTAATCTTTTTTATTATTGAAGGAAAAACATTTACATTTGTGTTAGCGTATTCTGAAGGCAAACCCCCTCCAATATTCAAATAATCAATAATATTAAAAACAGAGTCTTCTATCATATTTTTTAGTTCGTATGTAAGATTCCATTCTGCCATGTTTTGGGTCTTTCTGTGGAAATGTATGCCCAAAGAAGATAATTTTGGATGATCTTTCAGTTCTTTTATTCTTCTGTTAACAACAGAGGAGGGCATTCCGAAAACAAAATATCTTTCAGTTCTTATTGTATACTCTTTTAATTTTATTCTTAGAAGAAGATCTATTTTTCCTTCGTATGTTTCCAGGAATTCCAATAACGTATCCAAGTCCGTTTCATTGTCAACTACGAATTTTGAGATTTTCTGATTAATTAATTCCTGAATGTCTTCTTTTACCCATCCTTGAGCAAGAAATATAACTCTTTTAAGGTTTTTTATATGCTTTAATTCGTTCTTGAAATGAACACTAAACAAACAGTCTGTGTTTTCCTCTAATATGGGTGTTATTTCCTGGTTTGTTTTTGAACTGTAAGATATTATGTCCCCTAATTCTTTTATTCTGCTATATTGTTCCAATACTTTGCTTTTGGAGAGTTCAAAATAAGGCATCTTATTCACCTTTCAACAACCCCTCTTTTTTTAATTCTTCCATTGCTCTTATCATTGCCAGAGGGAACATGATTGTTACATCGCCGATAACTGTTGCTATATCACTTTCCTCTTTAACTTTACCCCATGATTTTGCTTCCGAAGTTGTTGCTCCTGATACAGATCCAGAAGTTTTGTGAGCGGTTGTCATATAAAGGGCGTATTCTGCACCTCCGTTTAATAAAGTACATAATATGGCGTGGTGTTTAGATATACTTCCGCCCAAAGCTATAACGCCTTTTTTGTCATCATGGCTTACAGTCATGAGTATATTTCCAAAGTCTTTTACAACATCAACTATGAAATCCGGGTGATCCTGTTGAAACAAATACAAATGGAAACCGAAAGCTCCGTCTGTTATGGCAGGACAGAATATAGGCACATTGTTTTTTGCAGCCTGATAAAGAATTGAATTTTCATCTTCAAGACCGAGCCCAATTTCCCTCAGCATTTCTGATACTGCCCATCGTTTCTTTTTTTTATATAATCCGTCTAATATTGGGCGTATGTTGTCTTCAAAATTCATATAGCTTTCTATGTTCACATATAAGTTTCCGATCCTGTTTATTCCTTGTTCGTGCAGTTCAACATCGTCAGAATCGAATTTTCCTATAACAAATTTCTCCCCTGTTGCTTTCATTATATCTTCCTCAATCCCACCTACAGTTGTAACCAATATATCCGCTAAACCTAATTTTACTATTTGTGCGAAAAATCCTCTTAATCCCGAAGTGACCATATTGGATGTGTATGTTAAAAATACTTTTGCGTTTTCTTTCTTCATTTTAACTATTAAGTCTGAGGCTTTCTTTAATTCAACACTTTGGTATCCTATAGTTCCCATTTTCCGGACCAATTCACTTACTGTCATTCCCGGTTCCCATTTAAAGTCAGTTACATACTCCATACTATCGTCTCCATTATTGAATAAGAATAATATTGATCAAGGACTAAATACTTCGAAAATTGTATTTAAAACTTCAGAAGCAGTTATTCTGGATGTTACTTTTTCTATTAAAGGATTGAATTCTACAATATCTATTCCAACAATATTTTTTGGAAGTTTTCTTATCATGTTTTTCAACTCTTCTAGTTTTAATCCATTTGGTTCCGGATCTCCAACACCCGGCATTTCTCTTGTATTGATTACATCTAGATCAATAGACAAGTATACCGGTTTATTTGGATTTATGTTTTTAAAAATCTTGTTTATGTTTTTTGAGAATTCTTCTTCCTCTTTGTCTTTTGCTCTTGCTCCTATTACCGTTACATCTTTATTAAGCTCATAGATTCTTCTTGTAACTGTAGAATGAGATAATTTTTCTCCCATGTAATTATCTTTAAGGTCATAATGTGCGTCAAAAGATATGAATTGAAGATCTTTATATTCTTTTTTCAGGGCTTTGAAAGAACCCAAGGAGATTAGATGCTCTCCACCCAATATTACAGGTATGATGTTTTTGTTTAATTCTAATGCATCTTTTATGGTTTCTTCTAATATATCTAAAGTTTTTTTCGCATTTCCCGGTATGGCGTTTAAATCGCCAGAGTCATAAATATCTTTTGTTTCCAACCCCCTCTCCAAGAAGGCTTTTCTTATTTCTCCCGGGGCCAATCTCTGTCCAGGTATATTTGTTTCTGTCGAATCAAAAGGCACACCCAGTAACATAAATTTTGAATTTCCAAATTCATTCTCAGATATTAAGTTTAGTCTTGTTGTATGAAGGAACATAATTTAGTTTTAGAAAGAAGTTTTAAAAGACTTTCAAAATCTCTCCTATTTCAAAC
>CAZKIC010000032.1:0-6841 GCA_964552785.1 uncultured archaeon | reverse complement strand
AACTAACAAAGTATACGATAAGATGGCTAAATATGGTAAATATGTTGGCTACGAGATTGAAAATAGGATTGTAAAGAAAACAATGTCAGAGATAGGCGATTTAACAAAAGAGCTTAATGACATAAGGAAGGAATTAGCCAAGCTCTGATGTTTTGTAATTATATTTTTAAAATTACTTCTCAATACTGTTATTTGTGCAGGGGTTGCCGAGCGGTCAAAGGCGCAGGACTCAAGTGGCCTTTTTAGAAAAACGCCAGCGAAAAATATATTCCTGGCATCTAAGGGTATTTAAGGCTTGAGTTATGAGCAATTGCGATGATTTGCCTTTAAGCTCAAGGAGAAATCCTGTCACTTAGTGTGTTCGGGGGTTCAAACGCCTTTTCTTTTGAAAAAGAAAACCCGTGGGAAAAGAAAACTCACGAGGCAGAGATTCCCCTCCCCTGCACCAATTAAATCAGCTCTTTATGTTGTTGTCAGGACAGGGTCGCATAGCCTGGTAATGCCTCTTTCTTTTTAGAAAAGAAGGACTTTAGGAAAAAGGCTTCAGGAGATTGCGCTGGCCTGCTAAGCCAGTGTCCTCTGGACGCGAGGGTTCAAATCCCTCCCCTGTCGCCATTATAATTCTATAATTTTTCCTGAAGCACCGCAAAAGAAATATGTGTTATTTATAGTGTATTCTTTTGAGAGTATTTTTCTTATTTTTGTTAGTTGTTTTTTTGCCTTTACTATCCTGTTGCTGCATTTAACTTCGTATATATCGCAGTGATTTCCTTTTATAGCCAATATATCTATTTCTGCAGAAATCCTTCTTTTTTTAGAATAGAGCTTTATGTTTCTTAGAATCTGGTCGTACTCATCTTCTATGGCTTCACAGAGTTGCTCAATGTATCGGTCATGTTTAATCAACCGTATGACACCACACCCCTTATAAATATTAATGTTGATGGAGTTAATAAAGTTTAAGTAATTACCCAACAAATAATATTTATGTCCAAGCTATGGAATATTGTTATAGGGGTTATAAATACATCAGATTTGATTATAGAAGTGGTTGATGCCCGGGTTCCTTTTGAAACAAGATCATCCAAACTTGAGAATTTATGCAAGAAATTGGGCAAAAAGGTTTTCATTGTTCTTAATAAATCTGATTTGGTCCCTAAATCGTTTTTGTTGGATGTTAAAAGGAAACTTAAAGAAGAGGGTTTTAATGTTTTTTTCACTTCTTATGTCGAAAGAACTGGTGTGCCGTTTTTGAAAAAAGCTATTTACAGAGAGATTGACAAGGACGAGATAAAAGTTTCATTTGTAGGTTACCCTAATTCAGGAAAGAGTTCTTTAATTAATTTGTTAACAAGAAGACAATCTGCTAAAAGTTCCAGCCAGCCGGGATATACAAAAGGAGAACAGTGGATCAGATTGAGGAAAGACAAAGAAAGGGGCTCTATTTTGCTGTTGGACACCCCGGGAGTTATTCCTGTAGAAGAGAAATATTCTATTTTGAAAGGAAATATCAGGGTTGAGAAATCAGATAATCTCGAGTATCTTGTTATTGAGTTCTTGGATTTAATTTTAAAGAAAGAAAATAATCTTTCTGAAGTTTATGGTATTGATTCTAAAAATGGAGGCGAGTTTTTAGAAAAGCTAGCGGAAAAATTCAATTTAAAGAGAAAAAAAGGGGTTCTTGATTTAGAACGAGCATCCAGACGCATTATAGCGGACTGGAATTCAGGAAAGATTTCTGCATGGTGGATTTAATTTAGTTCTTCTTTAATACCTAATAAGAGCAATTTTATTAGGACGAATCCTGTTATTGTTCCTATTAGTCCTCCAGAGAGATATATTGATTTATCTATGCCCACAAATTTGCTTGGCGGGAATAATGTTTCTCCAGGATATAATGACCGGTGGACATCAAATATGAATATAAGAATTATGGTCAACGAGAAAGAGAAAAGAATAAATATGAGGTCTGCTATGATTTCCTTTTTTGTTGTATGACCTCTATATTTTACAATCTTTTTCTTCATCAAAGATCACTTTTATTTTTTCTTTGCAGCTTTCTTTAATACATCAGTGAAATCAATAGGCAGGAAGATGTATTTCACTGAAGGGTCTGAGCTTATATCGTTTATTGTTTGAAGAGTTCTTAGATATAACCCACCTTCTGTGTTGCTTAGCTCTTTTGCAGCCTTTAAAAGATTCTTTGAGGCAGTAACTTCTCCTTCAGATTTAATTATTATACCTCTTTTTTCTCTTTCAGCTTCTGCTTCTCTAGCCATCATTCTTTTCATGTTGTCTGGAAGGTCTATGTGTTTTAAGTCAACATTCTCTACAGAGATACCCCACGGGTCTGTAGCTCTGTCAATTATTTGTTTTATTTTCTCAGAGATTTTCTCTCTGTTAGCCAATAATTCATCCATGTTTGCTTCTCCGACAACATTCCTCATTGTTGTTTGTGCCAGCTGTGAAACTGCGTAAGAGTAATCTTCTACCTCTAACACTGTCTTTTTGGGATCTACAATTTTGTAGTATACAACAGCATCCACAGACAGAGATACATTATCTTTCGTAATACAATCCTGTTTTGGAACATCAACTGTTATAACCCGCATATCCAACCTTTGGTATGTTTGAATTACAGGAAATACTATCCTTAATCCTGGTTTCATTATGCTCGTAAACCTACCCAAAGTAAATCTTACGCCGGTTTCGTATTGCATAATAACTTTTATACCGCTCAAGGTATAGATAATCAGAAGTACGATAATTGTTTCTACTAAAACCATACCAACACCTATTAATTTTTTTAAGTTTGATTTTTATAAAGAGTAAGGTTTATAAAGGTTTTTTTATAAAGAGATTTAAGACAGGACACGTTGTAGTCTGAAAGATATAGCGTGATTTGATCATTGAGGTGAGTAAGAATGGCAAGAATGCACTCCAGGAAAGGAGGCAAATCCAGGTCACATAGACCAGAAGTTTCTGAGTCCCCTAAATGGGTAGAATATAAAGACAAAGAAGTTGAACAACTTGTTTTAAAGTTGGCAAAAAGCGGTATGATTTCTGCTAAGATTGGATTAGTATTAAGAGATCAATACGGCATACCTTCTGTTAAATTAGCAACAGGAAAGACTATAAGCACCATACTTAAAGAGAATAACGCATATCCAGATATTCCAGAGGATTTGTTGCAATTGTTAAGAAGAGCAGTTAGATTGGCAGAACACATGAAGGAAAATAAGAAAGATAAACATTCTGAAAGAGGTTTGTTGAATATAGAATCTAAGATAAGAAGATTGGCAAAATACTACAAAGAAAAAGGTGTTTTGGACGCAAAATGGGCTTATTCGAGAGATAGAGCTAAGCTCTTGATCCAGTGAGGTAGATGTTTATGGGAAGAATCAAAACAAGAGTTATAAAGAACAACGCCAAGAAATTCTCAGAAACTTATGGAGATATGTTTGGAACAGATTTCCAGAAGAATAAAGAAGCTTTAAAATCATTGGATATGATAAAAAGCAAGAAAGTCTTGAACAAAATAGCAGGTTCTCTGACAAGACTTTACAAGAACAAGAAATTTTAATTTCTTTTTATTTTATTTTTTTGTTTTACTAAGAATAGCAAAGATATGTTTAGATTTGTTGTTATTGGATTTGTAAGGTGTGCTCTAATAATATTTTTAATCCTATAATAATTAATATTACTCCTCCGACAAGATTAACTCTGTCTTTGAATATTGGCGCCGCTTTTTTCCCGATAAAAAATCCTGTGAATGATAGAAAAAAAGCTGTTGAACCAACGAAAGCTACGGGTATTAATATGGTTGTTTCAAGAAGAGCAAAAGATAATCCTACCGCCATTGCATCTATGCTTGTGGCCAAAGAAACTGTAAGAAGAAATAAAACACTCTTTTTTACGAGTTCTATCTTCTCATTGTTTTTTGATTCATAGATCATTTTCACTCCTACAAAACCAAGCAAAAGGAATGCAATCCAGTGATCCGTGCTTCTTATTAGATTAATTACATTTAGACCAAACAACCAACCGATTGTCAACATTATTGCGTGAAAGGAACCAAATAATAATGCTATAAGTATTGTTTTATCTAATTTTAACTTTTTAGATTCAAGCCCTGTTGCTATTGAAACTGCCAAAACATCCATGGAAAGTCCTATGGATATTAGCAGAATAGTTGCTAAATCCATACTTTTAAATGGGTTTATTTTTAAATATTCGTGATATAATTCTAATTTTGATAGTGTGGTCTGATGAAATGTTCAATATGTTCAGAGAAGGCAGTAATTTATAGAAGATATGAAGGAAGATGGCTTTGCAAAAACCATTTTTCTAAGGACGTAGAAAAGAGTTTTTTCAAGACTGTAAGAATGAATTCTTTAGTTGTTCCAGGGGACAAGATTGCTGTCGGTATTTCTGGAGGCAAGGATTCTTTGTCTTTGTTGTATCTGCTCAATAAATTAAAAAAAAGGAAGAATTTTGAATTGGAAGGAATTTTAATAGATGAGGGAATTAAAGATTATAGGGAACACGGATTAAAGAAAGCAAAAAGAATTTGCAAAGATTTGGGGATTAAACTGCATGTCGTGTCTTTTAAGAAAGAATTCAGAAAGAGTTTAGATGAAATAGTTAAAGATAATAATGATCCGAGTTTAAATGCATGCACTTTTTGCGGGGTTTTTAGGAGATATTTAATAAATAAGAAAGCTAAAGAGATTGGCGCGAACAAAGTCGCTATTGGACATAATTTAGATGACGAGGCGCAAGCGATAATGGCCAACTACATAAGGGGAGATTTGCTAAGAGGTTCACGAATAGCCCCGGAAGCAAAAATAACTGATGAAGAAGGATTCATTCCAAGAATAAAACCATTAAGGGATATACCTGAAAAAGAGATAGCTTTGTTTTCTATAGTTAAAGGATTAGATGTAGATTTTGCGGAATGTCCTTACGCTTCTGAATCTTTTAGATGGGCTATAAGAGATATTATAAATGACTTGGAGGATAGATACCCCGGAACTAAGTTCAACATAGTGAGGACTTTCGACAAGATAAGACCTTTATTAGTTCAGGAGGTTATTAATTCAAATAAAAAGGTCAAGAAATGTGAGAGTTGCGGAGAGCCATCCTCAAGAAAGAAATGCAAAGCTTGTGAACTAAAAGAAATCATTCATAGGGATTAATGGGTGTGAATTGTTCCTGTAATTAAAGGCAGAATGTAATTGAGCAAGATAAAAGCAGTTCCGAGAGCCATCCAATACCATTTTCCCGTCCTTTTTTTGTTTTCTATCACAAAAGGCACTATTATGATGAAAGACAATATAATTTTAGAGTCAAACAACAAGTAGTTATTCCAGTCTTGTTTCGCCCATATCATACCGAAAATGAAACTTGCTGCGTAGATAATATTGGCTATTGTCAATGGTTTGTAATATATTCTGCCGGCAAAACTTAGCAATGTAAGGAATAAATACATTATTATGCCAATTATGCTTAGGATTATATGCGCATAACCTGAAAACGGGATCATACCTAAACCTCTGTTTCTTTAATTAAGATTCTCTTTTTTAAATATTGGTTTATGGCTATTGTCAATAAAATCAGATTAAAGGATATGGGAATCCAGAAGAGTGAAAGAGACAATAATGTTACGGGATTTTTGTAATCCGAGATATATAAATCAGAACCTAGGTATATACTATGGATTATAACCATAAAATACATAATATAAGATGACAAATGGATATAATACCATCTTTTTCTTTTTAAGAGGCCGATAATCTTAAAGTTTAGTGAGCTTAGAACCAGTATAATGATGAGATAAAAAGAAAATAGCCCTAGAGATATATAAGTGTGTATTTTTGTTGAGAAAGATGGCAGGAATATATCTTTTATTGAGAGCCCCCACATGTATTTGTCGTAAAGAAGAGTCATTATGTGGATCAACAAGGTTACAAAAGCCATAAGAGCTATGCCATGGTGATAGAAGAATTTTCTTGCATACTTTCTTGGATTTATTTTTTTCAGGAGCGCGAGAGTTATTGAAAAAGATAAAAGAATAAAAGACACAATTCCGAAAAGTCTTGAGATGTACCACGGTATTTTAGAAGGGATGTTTTCTTCTTTATGTATATCTATTTTTTTTAGACTGTATTTTTCTACAGAAGTATTTTCTAAGAGAATTTCATTTATCTCATTTATCTCATTTTCTATGTAATTTAATTCTTGTGTTATATCTTCTCCAAATTGGTCATTAAAGCCATAATACTTGTTCGTGGTTGTTTTTGTTTTGGTGGTTGTTGAAACACTGCTTGAAGAGTTGAAAATTAATATGTCATTTATTGTAATTTTGTCTTCATATACTGCATTGTATCTCGGATGCTGTTTTACATCCCCATCTAATCTTAATTCGAACAACAAATTCAAGGATGGGTTTTTAGAGAGAGGAATAATTGTTATACGTCCATAGTCATTTTTTAATTCTATGGTTTTATTATTTACCACTTCAAAACCTTTGGGTGTTGCGGTAATTTTGATTCTATAAGGTTTTTGGCTGACCTTTCCAGAGTTTATATTAAAGTTAATATTAATGTCATAAGATTTACCGATAATCATTTGTTCGGGGTATGAAAGTTCATAGTTGTAAGATAAATAATGTTTTTTCTCACAAAGATTTCCTGTTTTCCTGGTTTCTGAAGAAGGTAAAGAAAGAGCCAATTGACTTAACATGATTATGGATATAATAAGAAAACTGGTTAGGAATTTTGTTTTTTCCATCTATGATAACCTCGTGATTTATTCTTTATATTTTAATCTTTTATTTCTT
>CAZKIC010000031.1:0-6927 GCA_964552785.1 uncultured archaeon | reverse complement strand
TGGTTATTTTGGGTGAAGATGCTGGTTAAGTTGGTGAACATTCGGAGATACTGTAAAAACCTTTGAGATTCTTCATCATCTGGGCCATTGGACCTCTCTTCAGGGCCTTTCCCCCTTTGAACATCTTCATCATTTTTTTAGTTTGTTTGAAGTGTTTTATAAGCTCCCTTACCTCCTCTTCTGTTTTTCCGGATCCTTTTGCAATTCTCGATATCCTTGAAGCATCTAGTATATCCACATCTTTTTTTTCCTGTTTGTTCATAGAATCAATGATTATCTTCCAGTTTTTCATTTTTTCTTCCTGAATATCAATCATTTCTTTTGGAACATTAAGTTTGCCCATCCCCGGGATCATCTCCAATATTTTGCTCAATGAACCCATCTTCTTGACACTTTCTATTTGTTCATAGAATGTTTCGAATGTTAATTCTTCTGTGAGAACTTTCATCGCTTTCTCGGGCGATATTGCTTCCTGGGCTTTCTCCAGCAAAGTCTGCAGATCCCCCATACCCAGCAGTCTTGAAACAAATCTGACCGGATCATATATCTCATAGTCCTCTGCTTTCTCTCCTACACCAAGAAACCTGACAGGAACATTTGCAGCAGCACACGCCGTCAAAGCTCCTCCTCCTTTAGCTGAAGAATCCATTTTTGTTACTATGACCCCTGTTAATCCTACAGCCTTATTGAACTCCTCTGCTTGTTTTTGCGCCGCCTGACCAATATCACCAGAAATAACCAACAACTTTTCTTTTGGTTTCAGGACAGAGTCTATCTCTTTTAATTCTTTAATAAGATCGTCATCTAAAGCACTCCTGCCCGCACTGTCTACTATAATTACATCTTCTTTAAGTTCCTTCAACCCATTCTCGACTATTTCAGTTGCGTTCTTGTTTCCTTTTTCACCATAAAAAGAAATTTTGACTCTCTCCGCGTTCTGCTTCAATTGTTCGTAAGCAGCAGGTCTGTGTACATCAGCCCCGATAACTCCTACAGACAATCCTTTTTTCTTAAAGAATAAACCCAATTTCATTGTTGTCGTTGTTTTTCCAGAGCCGAACAGCCCTAAAAGAAGTATTTTTTGTTTTTTCAAATCAAACATATGTGACTCTTTTCCAAGAAACTCAACTAATGTTTCATAAACTATATTTACAATATGCTCTTTCCTTGATATTCCTTTAGGTATATCTTCCTTCAATGCTTTCTTCTTTATCTCTTCAGAGAGTTGCATTACTAATTTGACATTTACATCTGCCTGTATCAATGTTCTCTGTATGTCTCTGACAAGATCTTCAACCGCTCTCTTATCTGAAACTCCTAATCTCGCAAATTTCCCAATAGCATCTTTCAATTTTCCAAGCATACTTAAATTTCGTATTTCAATTTTAAAAATCCATCATAAAACAATAACTTTTTAAATTATCGCCTTCAACAATTATCAAACAATTTTAAACATATCAGGGGATTTGTATGCTGAACAATGAACACAACAGAGAGAATATAGATTTAGAGTCTTTAGGTGAAGAAATTAAAGAAGCGACATGTTTAGAACTCGGTGTTCATGCAAGCAGGCTTTTAGAAGAGTACAGGCGTATAACTGGAGATCATTCAGGAAGTTCTTATGCCGTTAAACCATACTCAGAGTCATTTGAATATGTTTTTAGCAGACTGAGAGCAGAATTTTCAAGAATATTGTACGAGGAGTACGGCATACCGAACAAAATTGAAAAAATCGATGAGGATCTGTGGGTGGTTTTGGAAGAAAGACAGGACTATCTTAAACATACTTATAATTCAATTTTATTTTTTTCTTTAAGTCCTGTGAAAATGTCAGTTGTTAACATATCCAAGGACCCGAATGGAGAGGAGATACTTTTTGTGAATTACAAGGGCGATACAATCTCTTTTTATAACCGCTATGGTTTTTACAGTAAAGCAGTCAGGGAAATAGAAGGCAGACGGAATATAGATTCAATGTTTTCAAGAATAAACCGGATTCTGAAGAATTCCGGTTCTAATAAGACATTACGCTTTGTTTATTTTCCTTAGACGCTATCAGGGATTTAGTTTTATAGCAAGATATTTAAAATAATCGGTATTATACGAATATATGGACAATACAGATAAAGATTTAATCACTCTTGGAATTGAAGCAACAGAATTATACCTGGCTCATCTTTTTGGAGAAGATGAGACAAAGAAGCAGATTGCAAGAGAGCTTTCTGACAGAGGATATGGTATTGTGGTTTCTGGACCTTTTTGGTTTTTATTTATGACGCAGGATCTAAACGAGAATAGAGTTTTTGGTGTTTTAGATTATAGCCACCCTTTGAAACAGACACACGAATTTTATTTTGACGGAAACAGATTTACATACACAACAAAGGATATAAAAGAAACAATATATTATGGATGTCTGGCTGTAATCAACAACATCACAGGCGAAGAAGAAAGACACAATGGAATAATTCTTGCAGAAGATTATGATTGTGTCGAAGAGGTTCTTGGTTACCTAATGAACTTTCCGATGTGTCCAAAGATGTATGCACCTAAGAAGGGCGGATTTGTAGATGTCTTGAGAGGTTATTTTAAGTCTTATTGACCACCACATTCTTCAGTGTTGTCATCTCTTCTATAGAATAGAAAATGCCTTCCCTGCCTATACCGGAATCTTTATTCCCTCCGAAAGGAAAGAAGCCTATTCCATGAGAAGGGTGACCGTTTATTGTTGTTGATCCGTCTTCCAACAGCCTGGAGATTTTGATTCCTTTTTCAATATCTTTTGTGTATACAGAAGAATCTAAACCATATTCGCTCTCATTAGAAATTTTAATTGCTTCATGGTAATTGTTGACCTCCATAACCGGCAGTACAGGTCCAAAAGTTTCCTCCCACATAATTTTCATATTGATATTAATTTTATCTATCAATGTAGGCTCAAAGAAATTATCTTTTCTTTTCCCTCCTGTAAGTATCCGGCATCCTTTCTTTTTTGCGTCATCCACTAAATTTTGTATATTCTCCAGAGATTTTTCATTAATGATTGGGCCTATTTCCTTTTTTATCCTCCATTTCTTGAATTCTCTCAGGAGTTTCTCTTTAAAATCTTTGGCAACTTTTTTCTCAACAAAAACTCTGCTTACTGCATCACACCTTTGTCCCGAATATTTTAATGCTCCTGAAGCTATTTCTTTTGCTGCCAGATCCAAATCAGCATCTGCAAGAACAATAGCAGAACCTTTCCCTCCCAACTCCATATGTATTTTTTTCATTCCACATATGTCTGATATGTGCTTTCCGACAGAAGTAGAGCCCGTGAATGATATCATTGAAACATTTTTATTTGCGACTAAATAATCGCCTATTTCTCTTCCAGATCCTGTTACAACATTAACCGCACCTTTTGGAAATCCTGCTTTCTCTAATATCCTTCCAAGCAAGAAACCCGATAAAGGGGTGTCTGAGGCAGGCTTCAATATCACTGTGTTGCCTGAAAGCAGTGCAGGAATTATTTTTGAAGCAGGAGTGATCAACGGATAATTGAAAGGTGTTATTGCCATAACAATCCCTAATGGAGCTCTATAAACATAAGACTTCCTTCCTTCAGAACCATTTGCAAGATCCCCTTCTATTATTTTTGGTTGAAATACCTCCAATTCTCTTTCAGTCATTTTAAGTCTGTTTGCTGTCGCCAGAACCTCTGCTTTAGCATCCTTTTCCAGTTTGCCTGCTTCTTTAGAGAGAATTTTAATCATATAATCAGCATTCTCTAATATTAATTCTCTTGCTCTTAGAAAACATTCAACTCTTTCTTTATAAGACATCCCATTAAGAGCTTTTCTGGCTTTTAAAGCAGCTTTAATCGCTTCTGTTGCATCTTCTTTCCTTGCTTTTGGCGCGTAACCAACCAAAGAATTATCCCACGGAGATCTAACCTCAAAATATTCCTTTGAAGATTTCCAGAGACCACCTATAAACAATTTATATTTGCTGTTCTTTTCTATTTCTTTGAAAATGTTTTTGGTCATCAACACACCCGTCCTGTTCTATTTTGTAACTCTGATAAATTATATATTAAATGTAGTTCCATATATTAGTATCGTTTTTTGGTGTTTCTGTATGAGCTTCCACTCAACAAAAAAAGAACAGCTATTGAGGAAATTGGAATCAAATATGAAGGAAGGTATCTCCGAGAGGGAAGCGAAGTCAAGACTTGAGAGGAATGGAGAAAATTCCTTAGATTTAGGCAAAAAGATAAACCCTTTGAAATTGTTTTTAGACGAATTCAAAAGTCCTTTAGTGCTGATTTTAATTGTTGCCGCCTTAATCTCAGGCTTATTTGGTTCCGAGCACATAGACACAATACTTATAATAGTAATAGTATTCTTGAATGCTTTGTTTGGATTTTACCAGAATTACAATGCGGAAAGAAGTATGGAATCTTTAAAGGAAATTATGGTATCTAAAGCAAAAGTGCTAAGAGACGGAATATTGAAGGAAATAGATGCAAGACATCTTGTGGAGGGAGACATAGTTGTCTTAGAAGAGGGAGACAAGGTTCCTGCAGATTTAAGAATTCTTGAATGCAAGAATCTTCTGGTAGATGAGTCTATATTAACAGGAGAGAGTATTTCTAAAGAAAAAAAAGATGGAGTTATAGCAGAAGAAACACCGCTGGCGGAAAGAGGCAACATGCTGTATATGAACACATACATAAACAGGGGAAGAGCAAAAGCAATTGTTGTCGGGACCGGCTTAAAAACAGAATTCGGGAAGATCGCCAAAACCCTTTCAGAAACGAAAAAAGAAAAGACTGTTTTTCAAAAAGAACTGGATGATCTGGGCAAGAAAATAGGACTCTTAATAATGGCTGTTGTTGTGTTGGTATTTATTATTAATTACTTTTTAAGCCCGTTATCTTTTTTTGAAACATTTCTGTTATCGATAAGTCTGGCAGTAGCGGCAATACCCGAAGGTTTGCCTGCTGTTGTCACATTGACTCTGGCAATAGGAACAAGAAAGATGGTCAGGAAAAACGCCCTGGTAAGAAGCCTCCCTGTTGTAGAGTCTTTGGGTTCAGTAAATGTTATTTGCACAGATAAAACAGGAACTCTGACAGAAAACAAAATGACTGTCAAAAAGATATATTGTGAAGAGAAAGAGTTCAAAGTTGAAGGCGCGGGATATGACCTTGAAGGTGAGATAATAAGACAGGGAAGACCTGTGATTATGAAACATTTTCCTCTTCTTGAAAAATCTTTGGAAGTAGCATTTTTTTGTAACAACTCAAGCATATCTGCAACAAAGGATGACTTATCAATTACAGGAGACCCGACAGAAATAGCATTAAAGATAGCGGCAATGAAATCAGGCATTAAGATATTCGAGGAAGAAGAATACCTTGAGAGGATAGATGAAATTCCTTTTTCTTCAGAGAGAAAGATGATGTCCGTAATAGTCAAGACCTCCAGGGGTTTATTTTTGATGACTAAAGGGGCTCCCGAGAAGATAATTGAAAAATCTAAACTAAGCAGGAATGAATTGAGAAAAATAAGAGATAAATTAGAGGAATACTCTTCTGAAGGGCTAAGGGTTTTAGCTTTGGCACACAAGTCTTTGAAAGAAGAAGACCTCAGTAAAAAGAATCTGGAGGTTCTTGAGAAAGATCTCGAATTTCTCTCACTAATGGCGATGGTGGACCCGCCAAGAAAGGAAGTAAAAGACGCAATAGTAACAACAAAGAATGCAGGAATAAGAGTTATAATGATAACAGGAGACAATCTCCTTACAGCAGAATATATTGCAAAAGAGACAGGGATAGAAGGAAAAGCTATAGAATCATCAGAATTAGACAAGGCAGACGACAACTTAATAGAGGAGATAGTTAAGAAATATAATGTATTTGCAAGGGCAACCCCGGAACACAAATTCCGCATATTGAGAGCATTACAGGAACAAGGAAATATAGTTGCAATGACTGGTGATGGAGTTAATGACGCTCCAGCATTAAAAAAGGCAGATGTCGGAATAGCGATGGGCATAAGAGGAACTGAAGTATCGAAAGAAGCTTCCGATATTGTTTTATTGGATGACAACTTTGCAACTATAACAGAGGCAATAAAAGAAGGCAGGACTATTTTCATCAACATTCGTAAATTCGTTAATGCTTTATTGTCCGCCAACATGGCTGAAGTGCTGGGTGTATTCATAGCATCATTGTTTGGGACAGTATTGCTTCTTCCAGCCCAAATATTATGGATGAATCTCCTTACTGATGGTTTGCCGGCTCTTGCTCTGGGTTCTGATCCCTCCCCGGGGGGGATAATGAGGAGACGTCCAAAACCTCCAAAAGAAGGGGTTTTGACAAAGAATATTATAATGGACATAGTCATAACAGGAGTTTTGCTGTCATTAATAATATTGTCAATATTCAAATTAAATTTATCCAAAGGATATATATATGCTCAGACATTAGCTTTCACAGCTTTTGTGTTTTATGAGTTCATAAGGATATTTGTAATAAGAAAAGAATACAATACAGGATTCTTTGAGAATAAATGGTTATTATTGGCAATAATTGCTTCAATATTATTGCAATTATTGTTGTTATACACGCCACTCTCAAAAATATTCCAGACAACCAGTTTAAATACAGAGGCATTCGGAATCTTGGCTGTCGGAGGATTGCTGTTTTATGGTTTAAGTTCATTGTCCTTCAAGCTATTAAATAAGAAATAAAGATTTAACATATTGTAACCAATATACTTTATGAATTTATCAAGAAGAAAGAAATTTATGATAGAAGACGATTTAAAAGGTAGGGGAATCAAATCAGAAAAAATCTTAAAGGCGTTCAATGAGATACCTCGCGAGAATTTTGTTCCAGACGAATTTAAAGAATATGCTTATGATGATGGGCCTTTACCT
>CAZKIC010000030.1:0-7064 GCA_964552785.1 uncultured archaeon | reverse complement strand
GCTTACCTTCTTATTTGATACCTAACTCATGCACAAATTCTTGAGAATTGCCAAACTGAAATGGGGAAGATGGTGTGATTTTCTAAACGGATGGCTTAGAGGGAAACGGACATGGTTAATGACTGTAATAGCAGCCAAAAAATTTCTGATTTTGCAAGTGAATCTCTAACTTCTTTTTAATGTAAAAGGAGGAATAATGATAGGAACACGGTATGGCGCTCACAAAGCCAATGTAATTGACCTTTATGAAACATACAAAAAAAAGCGGGGTAACCTAAATGATGGTATTAACATTAAATTCTTAGAAAATCAGGTAAACAATTTAAAACATGAAAAGTTTTTACTAGCAGTAGCTGGTGAGGTAAAATCAGGAAAATCAACATTCATAAACGCACTTTTAGGTGAGGAATTATTACCTTCCGATGTCCTTCAATCAACGAATGCCGTTGTTGAGATATTCAAATCAGAAACATCATACTTAAAGGTTAAATTTGCAGATAAGCATGAAGAGACATTATATGATGACCCTTCTACCCCCGATATTGTTGAAGCTAAAGAAAAATTGCAAGAAATATGCCAGATTCATGATAATTATAGACATATCCCAACTGTGTTAATAGACCAGTTTATCATTGAAAGCAACGGACAACTTGGAGTAGATAAGAATCTTGTTGAATTGCTTGAACAGATTTCTGGTTTAAGACTTGATGGAATGCAATCTATTATTGAACAATACATTGCTGAGAGAACAACGGATAAAATACCGGTTCAAATTGAATTTGGTTATCCTTTGAAGTGGAGTTTTAATGATCTTCGCATTGTAGACAGCCCAGGAGTTAATGCAATTGGGGGTGTTCAGGATATTTCATTCCGTTTCTTGGAAGAAGCTAATGCCATCTTGTTTGTGCACCCTATTAAACCTATTGAGTCAGAATCCTTTATGAAGTTTGTAGGTTCTGTTATATCAAATCGCAGCAGGGAAATGCTCTTTCTGGTTTTGACCCATGCAGGTTTATATTCAAATGACGAAGTGAGAAGATTGCATGCAGAAGCATGGCGACTATATCAAGATATAATTCCTGAAAATCGTATTATTGTTGTGGATAGCTTGCTTAAGCTGATTCACAATGATCTTGCTAATGGAGTTTCGGTCAAAGAAATCAGAAAATCGGAAAATAAGAAAAAAATACTAGCCAGCTACCGGGAGAAAGCTGAAGACGAAGGCAGAGAACTTGTTGATGTAGTTTTAGAAGCATCAAGATTTGAAGAGATGATTAAGACAATTGATGAGTTTTCTATGAAAGCACCCTATCTTCAGCTTAAAGAAATTTTAGAGCACATTAAGAAAGGATATGAGGAGCAGGAAATACAATATTCTGATAAAGTCAATCTGCTAAAGGAGAAAAAGAGAAATCCTCAGGAATTCGAAAATGAAATAAACCGTATTAGCAAAGCTCTTGAAAAATATAAGTTACTTAAAAATCGAACTGTAGAAGATTTTAAAGCTAAATACACAGGAAGACATTCTCAGTGGCGAAAAGATATTAATTCAATGAAAGTAAAATATCCTGAACTCATAACTGGAAGTAAAGACATAGAAAGTACCCGAAAAAATTTTACAGATGCTATAAATGCCGTTCAAGAGAAGATGGATGAGTTTTCTAAAAAATTGACGGAAAAACTTTTGGAAAAACTTGAAGAAATTGGAAAAGCCTTTAAGGAGGAATACCATATTTCTATTCCCAAGGTGGATTTGAAAGCATTGGAGGAAAAAGCGAAGAAGAATGCATACAAAGACGAAGATATTTATGAAAAACGTCCTGTTGATTTTTGGGACGTCATTACATTGGGAGTAGCTAGACTATTTCGTAACAATAAAGTTAAAATTGGTACTAAAAAAGTTTTTGATAAAGAAAAGTATCTTGATACATACAAAACACTTTGTAACAAGGAATTTTATAAAATTGTTAACAGCCTCCCCAATAAATCAAAAGAGGTTCTTGAAAATTATTTAGATCTTTTTTCAAGAGAGGTTAATTCAGCTATTGAGGAGCGACAAAAGGATCTTGAAGAAATGGAAGAAAAGAAGCAATCGAATGAGGAAATAATTAGGGAAATAGAGGAGCTAAAAGTAAAAAAAAAGGAAATTCGTAAGGAGAAGTTGCAATGTATCGAAATCCTGGAAGATTTATTATGATTAGCCAAAAGATTGAGAATGATATAACAGAAGAATTTAATAATTTAAGAAAAGATATTGAGAAATATTTAGCCCCTGGTATAGATATCTCTTCAACCAAACAATTTTTAAAAACTCATATACCAGAAGAGGTAATATATAAGTCCAAAATTCTGCTGGATACTTTGTTAAATTATTTAATGAAAGATGCTCTTGAAGAGATAAAAACTGCTAATGACAAGTTGCAGAACGCCTTTTATGATGCCGATTTTCGAAAACGTGTTTATGAATGGGTAAAACAAGTGGAAAATAAACTTTCTATGGAACCCGAAGTTCATTACAAATTTGATCCTCGGTTGAAGCAGGGATTGATCGCATCAGGCATTGCTTTTGTTGCTGGAACAGGAATAACTTATCTTGCTAAAGAAGAAATTGGTTCCGTTGCAAAAAAAAGTATGATTATTCCTCTGGATACTTCCGTGGTCGGAGCTATTATCGGAGGCATTGTTTCTATTCTTGTTGCTGCAATTTCTTTCAAAATTGCGTTTAACAAGGCCACCCATAAAGCTAGAAAATCTCTGAAAAAAGATATCGATTTTTATCTTAGTGAGGCTCAAAAACAAGTATCAGAATGGTTGAAAAACGTAAAGGAATATTTTGAAAAAGATTTCCTGGGGTTTTGCAGGACTAATGGTCTTGAATTGGAGGGAAATTAATGAATAATACTATTCATCCAGCAGTTAATAATGAAATTAATAATATTCAGAATATCATTATTGAATTATCTCGAAAACTTATACCTTGGCAGTTTCTAAACGGTGAAAATATTTTAAAAGAACAAACCGAGCAGAATCCAAAAAGCTTTTTAGATAGTTATTACCTTTTCCACATTCCCGAAATAACAGTAGATTCTGATTGTGATGATATACCCAAATTTATTAATGAACGGTTTCATAATATTTTAGCGGCTGCCTATCATTCCAATGTATCTGTCGCCCTGGTATTAAGTAACAACAACAGCAAAATTGGTGTATACATCGGTTTTAAAAAGGAGGAAATCACAGAAAATAATCCAGAGTTATTTGAATCAATAATAAACGGAATTTTGCCCGGGAAAAAGATTCGTCTTAAAGAAACGGTAAATATTTCTTCACTCGCCGATGGCTGTCAGTACGGCGGTATGATAACAGGGATCCCGATACTCAAAAATGATGATGAAAAGCAAAATTTCAATTTGGCATCAGTTGCACGTAGCCTTTATGGAAAGGACTATTTGCTGGCAATCATCTCCAGACCTGTTTCTATAGTGGAAGAGCAACGGTCATTCGATGAGTTGGTTCAGGTTCGAGACCGTTTACACGCATTAGCTAAACAGATCATTGGTATAGAAAAAGGACAAGGGATATCTGTGTCTATAACTGAAACACGAACTATTTCCAGTTCACAAACAACAGGGCATAGTTTTGGAGGTGGCGTTGGGATTGGCGTTCCTACGCCATTTGGAATTATTGGTGCTGGTGGAACTTATTCTCATAGCCGCTCAACCACACAAACAGAAAGCACATCCAAAGGTAAGACAGAAACTTATTCAGAAAACCAATCTCGCTCAATTTCCATTGAGCAGCAAAATGGTTTTGCATTGGAATTGGAGAAGATTGCTGATCAATATATTGAAAGAATGATCCAGAGTTTTAACTCTGGCTACTGGGAAACATCTGTTACTTTTGCCACAAAAGACAAGATTTCCAGTGAGATCCTTGCAGGGGCATTTGCGGGTGAGCTTTCAAAACCGAGCGATAAATTACTACCTCCTCCTCGTATCTATTTAGATCACCTTAAGGGTAAAACACTTTTCATCCCCAAAGATATTTCATCAAACACTCTTTTCCCTAAGTCGCTTGCCTCCTATGTAACTAGTGAAGAATTATCATTGCTATCCTCACCTCCTACGGAATCAATCCCGGCATACGAAATACAAAAAATGCCTAAACTGGCTTTAACGGATATCGGCAGCGAATCCGAAATAGTATTAGGTTCAATTGCCGATCATGGAAACCCTGTTCCCGAAACAAAGATGTATCTATCCAAAAGCGACCTGAACAAGCATCTTTTTATTTGTGGTTTAACAGGGAGCGGAAAAACAACCACAGTTAAGCATCTATTAAAAGAGCTATGTAAGAAGCATGATATTCCATTCTTAGTATTAGAGTCTGCAAAACGTGATTATAGACAATTGTTAGCAGATGACAAATTTAAAAACAACTTAAATATTTTTACTATAGGAGATGCAACAATTAGCCCAATAAGATTCAATCCCTTTTATATCCAAAAGGGTGTTCAGCCGCTTGAGCATATTGATCATCTTAAGGCTATCTTTAATGCAAGTTTTCCGCTTTACGGACCTATGCCTAGTATTATTGAAAAATGTCTTCATGAAATATATATAAAAAAAGGTTGGGATTTGACATTGGGTATTCATCCCTATTTTCTGGATGAGAATGGGAATTATGATGAAAATTATTATCAAATGGATGAGCATTACTACTGCTTCCCAACTCTTGCCGACCTTAAAGAAGAAGTAGAACACTATATAAAAACAGAGCTAGACTATAAAGGTGAGCTTCAGGATAACATTCGAACAGCCATTGTTGTGCGTTTGGAAAGTCTTTGCGTCGGTGCTAAAGGATTGATGTTCAATACCTATGACTTTTTCCCAATAGAAAGATTATTATCAGAAAACACTATTCTCGAAATGGAAAGTTTGTCAGATGATGATGATAAAGCATTTTTTCTTGGATTGATTTTAGTGCTTATTCGTGAATACCGGCAAAAAGAAAATCCAGCAATAAATCCGGGAATGGGGAAAAAAGGCTTACGCCATTTCCTGGTTATTGAAGAAGCACATCGTCTTCTTAAAAATGTAATAACTGAAAAAAATAATGAGATGATCGGCAATCCTAAAGGTAAAGCTGTTGATTTATTTTGTAATATTCTTTCTGAAATGCGCTCAATGGGGCAAGGAGTTGCCGTTGTCGAACAGATCCCTTCGAAAATTTCGCCGGATGTAATTAAAAATTCCAATACAAAGATTGTCCATCGTCTGGTTTCAAAAGATGATCAATCGCTTTTAGCTGGTTCTCTGGGTATCGCCGATTCTGATGCACTTTATCTTAACAGATTAAAAACTGGCAATGTCCTTTGCCACAAAGAAGGAATGGGAAGACCGATAGAATGTGCAGTTCTGAGTGACGTAGATTCTCATGCAATAAGCAATGACAAAGTTAAAAGGTTAATGGAAAATTCAATAAATTATAAACCTTTGCATTCTCATCGAGTCTATCAGATGGATACATGGCTGAGAGATGAAGGTAAAAAACTGTGCATTAGGTTTTTTAATTCTCTTATCTTATTACAAGCCAGTGAAATAGAAAAGCTTGTTAGCAAAGCAAAATATGAAATGAATAGGGTGTGTGTATTGAAAAATATTCCGTATGAATTAAATGACTCTTTATTTGGGGATTATTTCTCTTTACAAGTTTTAAAACTATTGAGTAAGGGGATTTATTTTACTAATAACCCCATTCCTCGTGACTTAAAAGCAAAACTATGCGAAGTAGCAAGCCAACCAAATCAGCACTCTCATAAACAACTAGTTGATTTATTGAATGATTTATGGAAACCTACTTGCGCAATGAATTTCATTGAAGATGTTATTGCGAACTTATCTTTTCATTACCTTTACCAGAACAATGCAGATGTAAATATTACAAACATTCAAAGTGTCATTGGTTCATTTATGTTAATAAAAGATGAAAATATTATAAAGAATATTGGCTATAACATTCAGAGAAAAATGGAGTCCAATCATGATTGAAAATCTTTTTACAACTGCTTTTAAAAATATTGAATGGCTTAAAGAATTAAAAGAACCATCTATCAAAAACATTAAAGAAGCATCTCCCATACAATCAAGTATGGATGTTATTGATAATACTTCTCTTGAAAGCCTAAAAGCAAAAAACGAAATTATTGCGGAAAAAATAAGCGCGGAAAAAGTCGAGCCGATTAAGAAAAACAGAGAGGCCGGAGCAAACCGTGAAGAATTGGCTAAAAAAGAACTTCAACAAAAATTTCCTGAGAAAGAAGGGTACAAAATAGAGAGAGAGATGTATTTGAGAAATGCAGAGGGAAATATAGTAAAAGACCCTGTAACAGGTGAGGCAAGACGGATAGATTTTGTTGTGAACAAAGATGGAAAAATCGTTAAAAGCATTGAAGTAACCTCTAAGACTGCCCCCAAAGAGGCCCAGCTAGCAAAGGAAGAAAGAATTAGAGAGGCCGGAGGAAATTACATTAAGACTCGCGATACAGGACGGCTTATTGAGTTTCCAAAGGACATCAAAACAGAAGTAAGGAGGTACATATAATGAGTAAAATAACTGTTTACGATAAGGTTTCCTGGCACTTCCCAGAAGGAAAGGACTGTCCTAGTATTGAAGCTGCAAAGGTACATTTCAGAGCTATTATGAAATGGCTTAAAGAGAATAATCTTTTAAACGAAGAAGGAATGGAAGCCTATGAAATTGGGCTAGATGATGATTTTGCTATTACATCTTCGATGTTGAATGAAGTCGGAAACGAGATTTTAAAAAAGCATTATTTTGATTGGCTTAAAGCAGTTGGATACAAGGAGTATATTGATGAAAAAGACATGCAATTATTGGATAATGCATTGAGTGGATATAGAAATATATAACTAAAGCAAGCAAGAATGCTATATAAGTAAGATTATAATATTATATTTTGCAGCAATTAGTAAATTTCTAAAAAAACCAAAATACACTCTAAATATAACAAAATACACTTAAAAAAATATCCGACTATAAAT
>CAZKIC010000029.1:0-7107 GCA_964552785.1 uncultured archaeon | reverse complement strand
ATCTTCTATTTTATCAATTATTATGTCCAGCTCATCAATCTTATCAACTATTTCCCTGAAAAAATCTATCTTGCCGTAATCTTTAGCCTCTGAAATTTCCTTTTCCTTCTGCTTTCTCAGGTTGTCAAAATCCGCATACAAATACGTGTACTTTTTCTTATACTCATCAAGTAATTTCTTTAGCTCTTCCACCTCTTTATTAGTGGACTTAGATTTCTTCTTTTTCTCTGTCATAAAAACACCAACAAACAAAAATAAAAAAATAAAAAAGAGATTACTTAACCTCTAATTTCTTTGTCTTGCTTTCCTTTTTCTTTGGAATCTTTATTTCAAGGACTCCGTTTTTGTATGTTGCTTCCGCTTTATCAGGTATTATTTCAGTAGGCAAAGCAACTTTCTTGTAAAAAGCAGTCCTTGCCCTCACATAATTTTCCTTGTCTTTCTTCTCTGTTTCCTTGTCTACCCGTATCTCCACAAATTCATCTGAAATATTTATGTCTATATCTTTCTTATCCACTCCCGGAAGCTCTGCTGTTACGAAAACATCCTTTTCTGTCTCTGTTATATCATGTACAGGAGTCCTGTATTCTTTCAAAGACCGGTCTCCTTTATCCTCTATCAAAGGAGCCCTTTCAAAAAACTCTCTGTCAAATAAATCATCAAACATTCTATTCATCTCTCTGTGCATTTCCCGTCTCAATCTCCTGAATTCGTCAAAGATGTCTGCCATAATATCACCTCCTAACTCTCACAAAACTATTAGTTTTTTAACAAACGAACAAAAAAATAAATTAAAAACAACAAAAAGTGATACATTTCTAATTTTTATAAATCTTTCTATTTTGTAGAAAAGTTTTCGACATATATATAATGTTATAAAAATATTTAAATATTTTTGCGTTCATAATAGGTATATCTATACTAATAACGAGGGATTGTATGTTAAACATAAAAATTAAAGAACTCAAAATGCCGAACAAGAATGATCCGAATATATCCCACAAAGTAGAGTGGTTGTGTTCATCATTAGGAATACTCAGCAACAGAGATAAAGACAATACATCTGCAAAAATACTGGAATTGCTTTTAAATAACGCTAAAAGATCTGAACCTCTAACTTCTGATGATATAGCCATTTCATTGAATATAGCAAGATCAACAGCATTGCATCATCTGGAGAAATACGAAGCCTCAGGAATTATAATAAAAGACAAAGGTTACTCTCTAAAAGCTTCAAGCATTGAAGAGATTTTAGATGAATTAGAATTAGACATAAAAAGAACACTGGAACGCATGAGAAAAATAGCTAAAGAGATTGACGAAAGTTTAGGCTTATAAATCCAATAAATATGTTCTATTAATATGTTCTATTCATCGTCATCATCGTCATCTGTGAATACCCATCTTTCTTCAGGTGTCTCAATTTCTTCTTTTTTAGGTTCTTCCTGAACTACATCAGATGAAACAACATCAATCTTGTCAATAACACCTATCTTCCCGTAAGTTTCCTGTAAGCATTTCTTAGCATCCTCAGAAACCGGGAAAGCTGCCTCAAAACCGTGCTTCATCTCACTCTCTGGCCTGGGTATGACATGCAGATGCAGGTGTTTAACTACCTGTCCTGCCTGCTCTCCGTTATTGTTTCCTAAATTAAAAGCATTGACGCATAATTTTTCTTTTAAAGCTTCCGCAACTCTTTTTGCAACTTTCATCAAATGTCCTGCAGTATCATCATCCAAATCAGTCAAAGTTTCAACATGCTTCTTCGGGATAACTACTGTGTGTCCTTCAAATCTCGGATTTACATCTAAAAAAGCCATAACCTCTGAATCCTCATAAACCACAAGAGAAGGTATTTCTTTTGAAACGATCTTGCAAAAAATACAATCAGACATAAAACCACCTATAATAATTTATCCCCGAACTATTTAAAACTAAAATCATATTAATTCTACCAATTCCTTGAAAGGGGCATCTGTCTTTATCATTCTTGGATCAAAGTGGGTTCTGGAAAAAGAATAGCTCCTATCCTTCAAATTATTCTCTATAACTTTCATTTTCTTTACTGTTCTTTTGAGTATTCTACCCAAATAATGTACATTGTAATAATAACCCGCATTAGAGTATTCCTCTTTAAGAAGCTCTATTAGATTTTTCGAGTCTTTAAATTCATTGGTATATGAATCCTTGAGCATATTTCCCAAAAACAAAACATCTCCAAGAGCTCCTATCCATAAAGGGCCATATATTCCTACATCCTCTTTACAGTGTTTACAGATCTTAACAGAATCTGAAACATATTCTCTATATCCGCATTTCCTGCAAAACAACAAATAGCCTGTATTCTCTATAACTGATTTATTAGCACTCTCTTTGCGTTTGTCAATTTTAGCAAAAATCCTGAAATAATGTTCAAAAGAATAAGACAATAAAGGGACCATCCCTTTATCAAATTTAGACAAAGCATAAGCTAATTCTTTCATTAAAATTCTCAAACCAACCTCGTGTTTAATATCTTCTCTTAAAGGCAAAGAATGATATCTCCTTAAACAGGTTTTTGGATAAGTTCCGCATAATGGTGCTGTATCTGTGGTAGTAATGGCAATCAAACCCTTATTAGAGACAGCTCTTGCTCCCGCTTCTAAATAAAACGCAGGAGAACCAAAAGGATCAATATCCACAAAATCTATAAGAAACCTTGATTTATGCATTAACACTCCTGCATCTTCCTTATGAATCTCATAAAGATCTTTAGATACTCCTTTTATATTCTTTTTAATCAACTCTAAAGCCTTGGGATTCAAATCATTAAACAAAACTTTCTTTATTCCGGGAACCTCTTTCAAGAATCTTAAACCCCTGATCCCTGTAGCAGAGAAGAAATCGCCATAAATCAACTCTCTGGAAACATTCCTCTGGAAAGCCCTGCCAACCAACACAGTAATATCTCTGTTTAATTTCATACGAGGATTATAAAAAACATCATCATCCTTGGCAACTCTGCCTGGAATAACTCTGACCTCGACCTTGCCCTCTTTAACAAACATAACTCTAATAAGAAAATTTATTTTTAAAAATCAACCACAAACATCAAATTCTGTACAAATAGTAGTGTATGTTTCTCCATCAGAATCAATAGACAACTCCCCCGAATGCATATCCACCACTCTTTTTGCGATCTTCAAACCATAACCCCAGCCCTTAGATCTTGACAGCCTTGCATCTCCTTTTGTAAACAAATCCGGCTTAAGAAGCTGTTTCTGTTTCTCCTCAGGTATTCCTTTGCCGTAACTCGTAACGCATATCTTTGCCCTGCCTTCATCCAAGACAGCAGAAACATCTATATTATCCCCGTCTTCTTTAGCACTAGAATGAATAATGGCATTTCCCAACAAATTTCTGTATAACGCAGTGAGCCAGACGCGGTCGCCATATATAACAATATCATTCAAAGATCTGTCTATATTTAATTTCTTACCTTTATTCTCTACCTCCATACTGAGAAAATCCAGAACTTCCTCAAAAACATCCTGAAGATTAATCTCTTCATACTTTAGCTTTACTTTTCTCAGTCTTCGCGGATTTTCTTCTCTCCAGATATTAAGCAGTTTCTCAAGATGAAATATATACTTGCGAAACAGAGATTCTTTCCTTGCCATATCATCAGAATAAGCTGTATTAAGTTCTCTTATCTTTTGGAGCTTCTCCTCTGGAGACAATGTTTCGTCATCTATAATATTATTGATCTCTTCTGTCCTTCTATTACAGGATTTTATAATGTTGGCAGGCAATCTGGACATACCGATAACTTTATTTTTAGCATCATGCACAATCATATCTGACAGATATAGAATATATTCGTTTATCTCATCTATATTCCTGAACAAAAATCCGTAATGCAGCCCCTTTCCGATTGTCGTGCCTACCTGCTTCTCAAAATAAGTCAGGAGCTGGTCGAAGCCTTTATCATATTTAGGATCAAGAGGAATTTTCAGACCCAAAGCGCCTATAACCACATTATCGTTATCAGGAAAATCAATACGCTTCTTTATTCCTTCCAATCCTATCAGAGGAACATAGACAACCTTATCGTCCGGACTTAAGTTGATGTGGTAGCTTGCACCTAAAGATAAACATCTTTTAAGATCCTCTATATTGCTCTCAAAAATATCATTATATACTTCCTCATCCTGTTCACGATAATAAGAAACCAGCTTTCCCTCATCATCATAAAGACAGAAATCAAGAAACCTGTCCGGAAAAAACACTTTTAAAGTGCCAACACTCGCCAATATCGCTTCATAAAGATTCTCCGCCTCTCTAATCTGTTGTTCCAAAACTAATAAAGCAGTCAGTTTATATCTGTCTACCCCTATTTCTTCCTCATAATAACTATGCAACGCCTTAAGTTCTTCTGCCTTTTTAGTTAATGAGTCAAGGATCTTTCCGTCATCTATTGTTAATTCTCTTTCATACATGTAACTACATTATGATGATAAATTTAAAAACCTTTGTACTCATCATCCTTTTCTATCTTTAGCTAATTCGCATCCTGTAAGGTCTGAAAGCTCCTCTAAAGACTTCTCTCCAGGATATTGCTGTCCCTTTATAATCCATGTCGGATAACCTTGTATTCCTGCATTAACACATTCCTCTCTCCTTATATCGCAATCAATATAATTTATATTGTCAAAAGAACTTCCAAAAAGCCTTTTTTGATTCTGGCAATGTGGACACCATTCGGTTCCATACATCTTGACTCCTTTCTCGGTCAGGCATTTAGCAAAAGAATCATACTCTCCCGGTCCTGAAGTACATCCTGCCAACACCACAGACAAAACTAAAAAACCCAAAAACAATCTCATTATACCACCCTTAATTATATTTTTTTCCTCTTTAATAAAAGTGAGTTGGTAACAACACTCACCGAACTCAAAGCCATCGCACCTCCCGCTATGATTGGAGATAACAGCAAACCCGTGAAAACATAAAACACTCCTGCCGCTATAGGTATACCTAATGAATTATAAATTAAAGCCCAGAACATATTCTGTTTAATCTTAGACATGGTAAGTCTGCTCAACTTAATTGCTCTCGCCACATCCCTGACATCATCTTTCATTAATACAACTCCTCCTGTTTCTATAGCAACATCTGTGCCTGAACCCATTGCTATTCCTACATCCGCCCGAGCAAGAGCAGGAGCATCATTTATTCCGTCTCCGACCATTGTTACTATCCCTTCAAATTTAGAAACATAGTCTGCTTTCTCTGAAGGAAGGACTTCTGCATAAAAAGATCTAATTCCCACTTTCTTAGCTATAGTTTCGGCGGTCTTGTAATTGTCTCCCGTAATCATATGAACCTCTATACCCATACTCTCCAAAAGATCTACAGCCTCAGAAACACCGTCCTTAACATCATCCATAATACCTATAAAGCCCAACAATTCTTTGGAACTAAAAACAAAAACAACAGTCTTTCCCTGACTCTCTAACCTCTCTTTAATATCTTCTTGTTCTCTTGAAAGTTTACCTTCAAAAAACTTAGAAGAACCAACATAATACATCATCCCCTGAATCTTCCCTTTAACTCCTTTTCCTTCAACATTTGAGAAAGAATCAACTTTCATGGCTCTATGTCCTTTATTTTCAACATAATTGACTATTGCCTCTGCTAACGGGTGATTGGATTTCTTCTCTAAAGAATATGCAATCCTCAACATCCTTAGCTCATTCCTAAATGCAATAACATCGGTAACAGAAGGTTCGCCTTTTGTTATTGTTCCTGTCTTGTCAAAAACAACATGCTTCGTCTTGCCTAATATCTCTAAAACATCTCCTCCTTTAATTAATATCCCTTTAGAAGCTCCCAATCCTGTTCCAACCATTATCGCAGTAGGTGTGGCAAGTCCAAGGGCGCAAGGACACGCTATAACCAGCACAGATACCGCTATAATTAAAGAAAATGAAAATGTCTGCCCGACCAAGAAATACCACACACAAAAAGACAACACCGCTATAAAAACAACAACAGGAACAAAATAAGATGAAACAACATCAGCAAATCTCTGTATTGGTGCCTTTTTAGACTGTGCTTCTTCTATCAATTTGATTATTTGAGACAAAACCGTAGAAGATCCGACCTTCTCTGCCCTGAATAAGAAATGGCCTTTCTTGTTAATTGTTCCTCCGATAACCTTATCATTGACATTCTTCTCTACAGGTAAACTCTCTCCTGTGATCATACTCTCATCGACATACGAAGAACCCTCTATAACGACCCCGTCAACAGGTATCTGGGAACCTGGTTTGACGACAATAATATCCCCGATTTTAACTTTTTCCACAGGAATCTTGAGTTCTTTTCCATTTCTCAAGACCACTGCATATTTAGGGGATAATTCCATTAATTTTTTTATTGCCCCGGAAGTTTTTCTTTTGGAAATATCCTCCCAGTATTTTCCTAACAAAATTATCGTTATCAGCATTGCACTTGTCTCAAAATACAAAACATCAGAGCCGGAGAATAAAGAATAAACACTAAAAAAATAAGCCGCAGAAGTGCCCAGAACAACTAAAACATCCATATTGGCGGAAAAATTCTTCAAAGCTTTGTAAGCTCCAACATAAAACCTCCAGCCAACTATAAACTGTACAGGAGTTGACAGGGCAAACAAAACATAACCCTGATAGGGTATTGTAACCCCTAACAGCAAATCCAAAACCATGGATATAAAAAAGGCAGGTACCGATAATATTAATCCCAATAAAACCAGATCTCTTAAAGAATCTTCTTCCTTTTCTTTGGACGCGTTATATCCTAAATCTTTTATGATCTTGATTATTCCTTTCTCGTCGATCTTTTTTTCATCATATTCTATATGTCCTGTCTCTAAAGAAAGATTAACAACCGCTTTTTTTATTCCTTCTGTTCTGTTAAGCTTCTTTTCAATCGTAATCTGACAACTGGCACAATGCATTCCCTGAATATTTAATTTGGTCTTTTTTACCATAATAAACACACTATACCTTTCTCTTATACAAATCTCCAATCCCACAACACAAGCAGAAATATCGTATGCCATCTTCTGCTTGAAAAAAAAAA
>CAZKIC010000028.1:0-7201 GCA_964552785.1 uncultured archaeon | reverse complement strand
ATTAAAAGGAAAAGAATTACACAAAGAGGAGCTTTTAAAGCTGTATGATTCACAAGGCATAACTCCTGATATGCTAATAGAACAAGGAGTTAATGTGGATGTTCCTTCAAATTTCTATATATTGGTTTCGGAGATGCATGAGAAAACAGAGGCTAAAGCTCAGACAAAGAAGGAGAAGAAATTTGATTTAACAGGAATCCCTACCACGAAAATATTGTATTATGGTGACTGGAATATAGACTCATTCAAAGGAAAAATTCTAAAGATATTGGAAGGAAAGTATATTGTTTTGGACCAGACTTTGTTTTATCCTACGTCTGGTGGACAGTTGCATGATCAAGGGATCATAGTTTTCAGGGGAAAGGAATATAAATTGAAAGATGTTTTTAAGCAGAACAATATTATTATACACGAATTAGAGAGTGTCAAAGGTTTGAAAGTAAATGACGAAGTTGAAGGTTTTGTTGATATTGAAAGGAGAAAACAGCTTACCCAACATCACACTTCCGCTCACATATTAAATTTTGCTGCAAGAAAAGTTTTAGGAGAACACATATGGCAGGCAGGAGCGGAAAAGACTTTAGAGAAAGGAAGACTGGATATAACCCATTATGAGATTCCTTCTTTTGAACAACTTAATGAAATAGAAAAGGTGGCTAATGAGATTGTTACTCAAGGTATTGAGGTTATCAAGACCATAGAACCAAGAGATAAAGCTGAAAGCGAGTACGGATTTAGATTATATCAAGGAGGAGCTGTTCCTGGAAAGGAATTAAGGATAGTTAAAGTCGGAGAGGATGTGGAAGCATGTGGTGGAACACATCTTAATAGCACTTCAGAAGCCGGTCTGATAAAGATAACCAATGTTGTAAAGATACAGGATGGGGTTGTAAGGATAGAGTATGTTGCAGGTAAAAAGGCTATAGAATACGTACAAAAAATGGAAAAGATCTTAAAAGAAAGTTCTGGTGTGTTATCCGTTACCTATGATCAGTTACCAAAGACTGTTGAAAAATTCTTTAATGAATGGAAAGAATTAAGGAAGAAAAATAAAGAACTTTTAGATTCTATTATTAAAGTTGAATTGGAAAGAATAAGAAACTCACCAGAGAAAGATTCAATACATGTTGTTGAAACAACCAGCAAGGATTTAGCGATGATTGCTAATTATTATGCAAATGAAAATCCTGGAAAAGGGGTTGTTTTGTTTAATAAAGACGAGGTTGTATGTTCTTTAGGCAAGGAATTATTGAAAGAGAAGGACGCAACAAATATCTTGAGTAAGATAGGCTACAAAAATATTAAAGGATCCAAGAAATTTGCTCGGGCGAATGTTAATAATTAAAATCCTTTTGAATAATATTATTGACCTAAAACTTCTTTTATGTTTTTGAGTTCAATACAAGATGGGTGTTTCTCTATAACGGAGCAAATCTCTTCTTCAACCGTGTCTAAGCCACCAGAAAGATTCAGTTCTTTTTTTCCATTTAAATTTTCTATTGTGATTTTTATATCAGTTCCTTCTTCATTGAAATAATATACAAAAGTGTTGTATTTTTCAGCCAATTTTCTTAATTCTGAATCTAAAGTTGCGCAACTCTCACCACAATTAGGGGGTTGTGTAAATGTTATATAGGACCCACCATTAGAGATGATGAAAGATTTTTGTTCTTCAGTTAGTGGTTTCTCAAGGATGATTTTTTCTGGTACATTATTCTCGCTTTTAGTTTTTCCGTCAGAGTAAAGTAATGCAGCACCTATAACAGATGTTGTCATTATTATTGCGATAAACCATGCCATGAAATTATGTTTCGCCATTCATTCCACCTTATGCTCGTAACTGTATGGTTTTATTTCATTATTAATAACTTTTTCAATCTTTTCTTTTATATCTTTAATCTTTTCTATTGGTATTTTAGCTTTTTGTAATTTTACAACAGGGGCGTTATAGAAATCATTTGAATCGATAATGCCCATGCTTATTAGTCTGGCTCTTTCTTGGACATTTACATTGAATAATGTCAGGGGATAGCATTTGAATTTTTCTATCAAATCCCTTAAAGTTCCATGTATTGTGGCTTGCTTCCAAGCTATTAATCTTACGTTTCTACATTTGGCAAATTCCACAGCATGCCAAGAGAATGTTGTGTTGGTTGCAACCAGTGCGAATGTTGCATTTACGGAATTTTTTACTTGTTTTTTGTACCCGTCTTTTAAGTCTATCAATCTTGCGTATTGCCGCATTATAGGATCTAGACCTGTGAAAGTAGAGTCTTTGTAGTGGTGTTTGCATTCAACTACACCTATTTCACCGTTTTTTTCTATAACAACATCTATTTCATGTTCGACACATAGACCTCTCGGGTATGGTTCCGGACTTCTTTTAGAACTATAGCCCAAGTAAGTGAATATTTTTGCCATAAAATACTCAAACTCATGCAATTCCGGATTTAAAGCAGAAATTGAGTCTTTTAGGGGATATCTTAAGAATGAAGGAAAATCAGTGCGTCTTAATTCTTCTTTTATCATTCTCATTATTTGTTTTGTCGGTATTCCATTGTAAAGTTTCCTCTCAACTTTTGAAACTATCTCTTCTGCAATTTTTTGTGGTGCTCCGGCTCTTATGCAACTGAAAATTGCTTTGTTTCTGTTAAACTCTTCTTTTTCACCATTACCCTTTAAAACAATTACCATAAGTCTAATTGGTCAAGAATTAATATATTGTTTTATTAATTTGGATATATTGAAAACCTTTAAAACTTTTAGTGTAGTTGTATTATATGTGGTCGTAGTCCCGTAGTGTAGTGGTCAATCATGGCGGGTTCTGGACGCCCCTTTTTATAAAGAAAACCCATGGAATTAAGGGTTTGGTGGCGAGGAAACCCCGTCGACCCAGGTTCAACGCCTTTTCTTTCTTGGAAGAAAGAAAACCCGTGGGAAAAGAAAGAACCATTTGGCGGACCAAAATCCTGGCGGGACTACTAACGCCTTTCTTTTTAGAAAAAAGAAACCCGTGGGAAAGAAAAACACGGTTTAATTTATAGGACAAAGAAAAGATAATTCGGACTGGCGAATATCCCTGGTTCAAACACCTTTTCTTTCAGCCCTTTTTCAAAAAAAGTCCGATAAATCAAAGATTTATGGATCCTAAGATATTTCATATCTTAAGGATTTTAGATTTCAAAACATATGTAGTTGGTTAAAAAAACAACGTCTTTGTGTCAGAAACTCAATAATTATGCAAACACTTAAAAAGATTAATGTGGTTTAATTACTTATAGAACTCATTCTCTGAGATTATAAGTGTTAATAAAGGTGATTTTATAAATACCCATACAAAGGAATTCGAAGACCTGCCGAAAATGAAAACAGGTACGACTACAGCCGCCGTTGTTTGCAAGGATTGTGTTGTTCTTGCTGCTGATAAGAAAGCAACAATGGGTTATCTTGTTGCGTCAAAGCGCGCTGAGAAAGTACATAAAATATCGGATAATTTAGGAATGACTATTGCCGGAAGTGTTGGAGATGCTCAGGCTTTGATAAGGCTTTTAAGGTCTGAGGCTAAGTTGTATGAGTTGGAAGAAGGACATGTCTCTGTTTCTGCAATGGCAACTTTGTTGGCTAATATTTTAAGAAGTGCTTATAAATCCTATATGCCTGAGTTTGTGCAACTTGTTTTAGGGGGATACGATAACGGCAAACCATCATTATATAGTCTCGATGCTGCAGGAGGATTAGGGAAAGAGGAAGATTATACTTTTAGTGGTTCTGGTTCTGTGATGGCTGTTGGTGTTTTGGAAGATTCTTACAGGCCTAATATGACAGAAAAAGAAGGAATAGAATTATTGGTGAGGGCTGTTAATTCCGCAAGAGAAAGAGATACTGCAAGTGGTGGTGTTTCTATAGATGTTGCGGTTATCGACAAGAACGGATTTAGATTGATTGAAAGAGAAAAGATAGACAAATTATTGAAGAAATAGATATTTCTTGATATTAATAAGAATATATACGGCACGTGATTATAATGAGCAATAGTGATGGTTTAGATGAAATAAGGAATAGACTACCGGCTAAAGCCAAAATTTCAAAAATAATGTATGAAGGCACTGATATAGTTGTGTATTCTAAAGACAAGGATTTCTTGTTGAAAGGGTCTGATAAAATAAAGGAGCTGGTCAAGGAATTCAAGAAAAGGGTTCATATAAGGCCCGACGAGAGCATTGTTTTAGATCCGGAGCAATCAAAAAAGATTATAGAAGAGACTGTTCCTGAAGAAGCCGGGGTAAAAGAGATACTTTTTGAGCCAGAATTCGGGAAAGTGTTGATATTTGCTAGAAAACCAGGATTAGTGATTGGCAAGGACGGAGAGACTTTAAATTCAATTAGGGATAAGATTAAATGGGCAGTAGAAATCCATAGAGTTCCTACTATAGACAGCCATATTGTCAATAAGGCAAGAGAGATTGTTCATGAAGAAGCTAAGTATCGTAAATCTTTCTTGAACAAGATAGGTTCTAAGATTCAATTAAGCAAGGGTTCTTCAAAAGAAGGCTGGGCAAGACTTTCTTTTTTAGGATCTGCAAGAGAAGTTGGGAGATCCGCTATTTTGTTGCAAACCAAACAAAGCAATGTCTTATTGGATTGCGGAACAGGAATGGGTTCAAGTAACCAATATCCTTTGATAAATGTTCCTGAATTTGATTTGGAAAGATTGGATGCAGTTGTTATATCACATGCTCATTTAGACCATTCTGGTTTTCTACCATACCTTTATGAGTATGGCTATAAAGGACCGGTTTACACAACAGCACCTACAAGAGACCTGATGACTCTTTTACAACTGGATTATATTGATGTTATGCAAAGAGATGGTGGTAAAGCACCTTATACCTCTAAAGGTGTTAAAGAGGCGTTGAAACACTCAATTACACTAGAATATAATGAGGTTTGCGATTTAACTCCTGATATGAGGTTGACTTTCCAGAATGCCGGCCATATCTTAGGAAGTGCTTTGTCGCACATACATATCGGGGAAGGATTTCACAATTTTTTATATACTGCAGATCTAAAGTTTGGTCCAACAAAATTACTCGAACCTGCATTTTTAGAGTTCAACAGATTAGAGACGATGCTAATTGAATCAACCTATGGTGGTTCTCAGGACTTTATACCACCGAAAAGGGAGGCAGATGCCAGACTTATGGAGGTCATTAACGAAACAATAAAGAATAAAGGAAAGGTTGTTATACCTGTTTTCTCAGTAGGGAGAGCACAAGAAGTGATGGTTGTTATTGCAGAGTATGCGAGAAACAACTCTGATTTCAATATTCCTGTTTATTTGGACGGTATGATTTGGGATGCCACAGCTATTCACACAACTTATCCCGAGTTCTTGTCAAAGCAATTACAAAGACAAATATTTCATTATGGCAACAACCCATTTATTTCAGAGATATTTAATGAGGTTAAGAGCCCTACAGAGAGGAAAGCTATTATAGACAGCAAAGAACCCGCAATTATTTTAACTACCTCTGGTATGATTACTGGAGGACCTGTAATGGAGTATCTAAAACATCTTTCAGATGACAGCAAGAATACTTTGATATTTATTGGATTCCAGGCTCAAGGAACTTTAGGTTCTAAGATTCAGAAAGGATGGACTGATCTTCCATTTCCTGACGGTAGTGGAGGAACAATGATTGTTAAGATGAATATGAGGGTTGAAACCGTTGAAGGTTATTCCGGACACAGTGACAGGAACCAATTAGTCGGGTATGTAGGAAAACTGAAAAACAGACCGGACAGAATATTAATTAATCATGGGGAGAAATCAAAATCTTTGAATTTAGCCCATACACTCCACAAGATTTATAATGTGGAAACCAGTGTTCCAAGAAATACAGATGCCTTGAGGTTGAGATAACGCGTATTTAGTATGTAAATCTATATATGTTACTTTATTCTAAATTAGTCTTATGAGTGTTGTTGATGGCGAGGTAAAAAAGAACTTGGATGAATTATTTCCAAAAGGAAAGGCGATGTTCTTAGCTTATGACCAAGGACTGGAGCACGGACCTGTTGATTTCAACAATATGAATTTTGATCCTAATTATGTGATTAGTATAGGTATTAAAGGAGGATTCGATGCGTTAATATTTCAGAAAGGAATAGCAGAAAAATATCACGAAAATTATTCTAAAAAGATTCCTTTAGTGGTTAAATTAAATGGGAAAACTAAACTTTCTGAGAATAAATATTTATCGACCCAGGTTTGTTCTGTCAAATATGCAGTAAAATTGGGTGCAAAGGCAGTCGGTTATACTGTTTTTATCGGTTCTAATCAGGAAAGTATAATGTTTAAGGAATTTGGCAGAATACAGGAAGAAGCCCATGATTATGGTTTACCTGTGATAATGTGGGCATACCCGAGATCTTCTAAAATAAAGAATGATACAGATCCTTTGATAGTTTCCTATGCTGCTAGAGTTGGTTTGGAGATAGGAGCTGATGCTGTAAAGATTAAATATACAGGTGATTCTAAATCTTTCTCGAATGCTGTTAAACTTGCAGGAGATGTTAAAGTCTTAGCTGCGGGTGGAAACAAATCTGGCGATAAGAGATTCTTTAAGGATTCAGAAGATGTTCTCAAGGCAGGAGCTTCTGGTTTTGCTGTTGGAAGGAACATATGGCAGTCCTCCAATCCTATAGAAAGAGCAGATAAACTGAAGGTGTTGTTAGACAAATATAGAGGATAATGTATATATAGTTAAAAGTTCATATATTTATAAGGGATATTTATGGATGAAGATATTGAAAAACTACTTGCATTAACTAAAGAAGCAGAGGCAAAGAAAGAAAAACCAAAAAAAGAAATTAAGCAATCTTCTGAAGAGGAAAAAAAAGTTGTTGAAGAAAAGATTGCAAAACCGGCGAAAAAGGAAGAAAAACCAAAAAAAGAAATCAAGAAGCCTTCTGAAGAAGTTTTAGTTCAAGAGCCCGAGGTTTCCGACATTACTGTGAAAGCTTCCGACAAAGACGTTTTTGTGAAGATTGATGATCATGTAGAGATTGCACAGATCTTGATTGATTCAAAAAAAGAATTAAAAGATATTTCAGACACAATTTTTCTCTTGGCAAAAGCAGAGAAATTAAAGAAAGAAGCCATAGAAAAGATGAGCAAACAATTGAATGAATTAAAGGC
>CAZKIC010000027.1:0-7513 GCA_964552785.1 uncultured archaeon | reverse complement strand
TCAATAGACAGGCAAATAACATTAAAGGAGAAATGTGGAAATATTATGGTATAGATTCTTTAATATCCGGATTTGATTTTGACGAGCCTTTTATATGGTCTTATGCTGTTGGAATGTTAATAGAAAAGCTGGACAAGAAATTCAAAGGTTCAAAGGTCTTTCAGGCTCATGAATGGATGTCAGGGAATGCTATATTGTATTTAAAAAAGAAAAATATAAAGAATGTTGCGACCGTCTTTACAACACATGCAACTATGCTTGGACGTTCAATGGCTTCTTCAAGACCTGATTTCTATGAGATGATAAAAACAGGGATAGAGAAGAAAAAAATTATAGATGATAATGTAGCGAAAGAATATGGTGTTCTGCCAAAACATCTTACTGAAAAAGCATGTGCTAATAATTGTGATGTATTTACTACAGTTTCGGATATAACAGGAGAGGAATGCCTCTTTATATTGGGAAGGAAACCAGATGTTATTTTATATAATGGCATTAATGTGGACGAAAGGATCTCAATGGAGGATCTTTCCTTTAAACATAAATTAAACAAGGAGAAGATATTAAGGTTCTTGATTTCTTACTTTTCTCCCTATTATCCAATAAATGTTGAAAATGACCCAAGAGTTATGTTTATTTCTGGAAGATATGAGTTTCAGAACAAAGGTGTGGATTTATTCATCAATGCTTTGGGACAATTAAACAACGAACTAAAGAGCGAGGGTTCAGATAAAGATGTTTTTGTGTTTATTTTTGTCCCTACAGGTATTAGTGGAGAGAAGAAAGAGGTCCTGGAGAATGTATTGTTGTTTGATTCTTTATACGAGTCAGTCTCCAATATCCTTCCAGAGATAAAGGAGAGAGTGATTAAGGACTTTAACAGGGGCAGTGTTTTGGGAGAGGGTATTGACATAAAAAGCATTTTTAAGGAGTCAAATAAGATCTCAATGAAAATAAAGTCTATATCTTCAGGAAAATTACCCCCTTTATGCGCTTTTGATTTGTCTTATGACGAGAGCACGGATCAGATAATTTCTGCTTTGAAAGAGAACGGACTGTTAAACAGACAAGAAGATAAAGTAAAGGTGATTTTTTATCCGGCTTATTTGTCCAAAGCAGACAGGCTTTTAGCAATGGATTACAATTCTATGGTTTTGGGTTCTTCTTTGGGTGTTTTTCCTTCTTTTTATGAATCCTGGGGGTACACGCCTTTGGAATGTGCTGTTTTGGGGTGCATCTCAATAACGTCTGATTTGTCTGGTTTTTCTTCTTTTGTAAAATCAACAAAGTATAAAGGAGAGAAAGGCATAAGGATTTTAAGGAGATCCGGAATTTCAAAAAAAGATAGTTCGGTCTTGCTCAAAGATATGATCAAAGAAATATTTTTCATGTCTAAAAATAATATTGTCGATGAGAAACACAGCGCTTACAAGATTGCTAAATTGTGCGACTGGAAACTGTTTTCTGAGAATTATTTCAAAGCTCATGAACTTGCAGTTTCTAATTCAAAGAAGTGATACTTTTATATTATAGTTTAACACACTAAATTATTAGGGGGAATGGCGGTCTAATGAATGAGGTTTTAATAAAGAATATAACTGATAGGATTACAAGGAAGATTATAGACAGAATTAATATTGCAGAGTTTCATGACGAGCTTAATAAAAGAGCAAAAAGAGTTGTATTAATTTCTCCTGATTTTTATCCACGTGTTGTTTCTCCTATATCTTATGGAGTGAAGAGAATTTCAGAGTCATTAGCGGATAAGGGTATTGACACTCATTTGATAGCCTTCGATCCTTTGAAATCAGAGGTTAATGAAGAGTTCGGAGGAGTCAAGATTCATTATATAGGGAATAAAGTAAGGAGTTATTCTCCTTTGACATGGGCTTTGACTATCAGCATGGATGTAAACAGAAAAGTTGCGGATATTTTTCATAATGAAGGTCCTATTGACTTGATACATTCACATGATTGGACAACTTTTCCTTCTGGCTTAAGTCTGCACAATGTCTTCAAAAGGCCGTTGATGTCTAATTTTTATTCTTTAGAAGCTCAAAGATCTTCAAATGTCCATAATCTTTATACTGAATCCGTCAAAAATCTAGAATGGAAAACCGCACAGGAAAGTGATAAGATTTATGTTTCTGATGAATGGATAAAAGGTCAGATCATATCAGGATACCAGACACCCCAAAGCAAAGTTTCTGTTTTTAATCCTTATGATTCTGATTCTTTCAAGTTTGTTCTTAATGATTATAATGTGGTTGTAAGAAACTGGTTCAATGTTATTAATGGATGACGAATATATTGAGTCAAGATTCTAGAGTTATTATAATCTATATAAAATATTCTTTCCAAGATTCTATTAGGTTTTCGGGTGGATTAATGGAAGGAAGTTCTAAAAAAAGAGTTTTGCATTTAGCATGGGAGTTTCCACCTTATAAAGTCGGTGGTTTAGGGACACATATAGATTATCTTTCTAGATCAGAGGCAAAGAATAACGAGTTTGAGGTTATTGTTATCACTCCCGGATTTGGGGAATTTAAGGAATACGAGAATCATGAAGGGGTACATATATACAGGTTTGATGCAAACAACATACCTTCAGAGGATTTTCCTTCATGGGTATTGCAAATGAACGAGCATATGCTCAAAAAAGGGACCGAAATAATGCAGTCAAAGAGAATAGATATAATTCACGCTCATGACTGGCTTGTAACTTCTTGTGCAGTTTCTTTAAAACACATTTTTAGAGTTCCATTAATAGGGACATTACATTCTTTGGAGTTGGGCAGGAGAACCTCTATCAAGAATGATAGAGAACAATTAATCAATGATTTGGAGGGAAGACTGGCTTTTGAATCCTGGTATATTATCGCATGTTCTGATTTTATGAAGAATTCTATATCTTCTATATTTGCAGTACCACAGGATAAGATTTTTGTTTTACCTAACGGGATTTATGAGAGAAGTGTTCATGAAGACAGAACGGGGGTTAAGATGAAATACGCTTTGCCTGATGAAGAGATAATTCTTTTTATGGGTCGGCATGTTTGGGAGAAAGGATTAGATTTACTAATTGATGCCATTCCTGATATTTTAAGAGATAATCCACAAGCTAAATTTGTTATTACAGGAAAAGGTTATATGACTGATGAACTTAAAAGAAGAGCTCAAGAGTATGGTGTTTTCCATAAAATTTTATTTACGGGTTTTATTCCTGATGAAGAGATACCAAGATTACTTTCTGTTTCATCCTTGTTGGTGGTGCCTTCAAGATACGAGCCTTTCGGTATTGTTGCTTTAGAAGGTATGATAAACAAAGTGCCAGTGGTTGTTTCCGATGTTGGAGGTCTTGGAGAGATTATAGAACATGAGAAAACAGGAATGAAACATTATGTTAATGATTCAAAATCCTTGGCTTTTTGCTGTAATAAAATCTTGAAAGACAAAGATCTTAAAGAGAATATAATTAAGAATGCGTTTGAGGTCGCCAGAAAAAAATATAATTGGAAGGATATAGCAAGAGAGACAATAGATATATACGATAAGATTATTTCGGATAATAAGAAAAATATTGTTTGGAGATCGAGATTTTTTAATAAAGAGGGAGGATTATGAGTTCTGTTGTTTTTTTCTTTGAGGTTCATCAGCCGAGAAGGCTGCATCCGGGGCATCTAATTAATGCTTCAAATATAAGAAAGGCAGAGGACATAGAGAAAGTGTTATTTAATGATAAACTGAATAGAGAGATTCTTGAAAGAGTTTCAAGGAAATGTTATCAACCTATGAATAAATTGCTTTTAGCCAGAATTGACGAACACAAAAAATCAAGGAGGAAGTTTAAAGTTTCAATGTCTATTACAGGAACTTTGTTGGATCAATTGGAGAGATATGACCGCGACACTTTAGATTTGTTCAAGCAATTATCTGAGAGTAAATGTGTCGAGTTCTTAGGGGAGACGTATTACCATTCTTTATCGAGTTTTTGGGGTATTGGTACAGACAGGTCCGAGTTTGAGGAACAAGTTAAGATGCATCAAAGAGCGGTTAAGGATCTTTTAGGTTACAATGTAAAGTTTTTCAGGAACACAGAATTATTGTTGAATAGTTCAATTGCAAGAACTGTGGAAAAATTAGGTTTCAAAGGAATTCTCGGCGAGGGAACAGAATCAATTCTACAGGGAAGGAATGTAGATCATGTCTATAAAATTAAGAATTCAGACATTAAAGTTCTATTGAGGAATTATAGACTTTCTGATGATATGTCATATAGATTCTCTGCAAGGTGGTTTGAGCACTGGCCTTTAACTGCTGACAAGTTTTCTTCCTGGCTGGGCGCATTACAAGGAGAAACAATAAATCTTTTTATGGACTACGAGACTTTTGGAGAACACCAGTGGGACACAACAGGGATTTTTTATTTTATGGAAGCATTGCCAAGACATGTGTTGGAGTACAAACACATGGATTTCAAAACCCCTTCAGAGGCAATAAAGAAATATCCTGTAAGGGGTGAGATAGATATTGGTGATTTTTCAACTGTTTCATGGGCTGATATTGAAAGAGATACTTCTGCCTGGCTCGGAAATTCAATGCAAAGACTCACATTTGAGGAATTAAAAAGAATAGAACCAATAGTTAAGAAAACAAATAATAAAACACTCATTGAAACATGGAGGAACTTACAAACTTCAGATCATCTTTATTATCAATGCACGAAGAACTGGAATGACGGCGATGTCCATAAATACTTCAGTCCTCATGGAACTCCTCATGAGAGTTTTGAAGGTATGATTAAAGCTATAACCCAGTTAGAGTTTATCTCAAAGAGATATATAAACAAGGACTCGAGAGATGAGTTTTAGAAACAAATTTATATTTCCTTAACCAATTATTTGTAGGTTTCCTCGATGCAGGTATTTTTATGCTTAGTAAAACAATATCTAGAGAGAATTATGGAAAGAAGACATATGTTGAGAGTTCTTTAAAATATCATTTGTTTAGGGATGTATCTAATGGGTTTAGTTCTAAATGGTCCGGAGTCTGGTTTGAAAATAGGAAGTTATTGGATTACTTTGCTTTTAATATAGACGGGGAATGGCTTGATTCTTTAAAATTTAAGAAAAAAACGGGTTATTCAGTTCATGAATACATGGATATTAACAATATGGCGGTTGTTGAAAGAGTATTTTCTCATGACAGGGGTTTTGTTTCTTTGGTTTCTTTAAAGAACAAAGGGAAGACTAAAAAGACATGTAATATGGAGATAGAGGTTGGAATAAACATAAGAACAAAGGAAGAGAATTACCATGAAAGAGATTACATAACCAAAATAGATCATATAAGGCCAATGTTCTCGGTTTCTCCCGAAAACGATGTCGATTTTAGTGTTTTTATAGGCACTTCTTCAGGTGATTCAAGAACACTAAACGGGATAAAAGGTGTTGATTTAATACATATAGAAAAATACAAGATACATTATCCCGAAGAGAAGCAGAGATGTTATATTCCTATAAGATTTGTTGTTAGTTTGGAGATTGCAGGCAGTTCAGAAGTTAAAGTTCCTTTGGTTATTACAACAGACAAGGAAGATTTTGATTTTTTGAGCAATAATTTTATAATGGCTTTAGAGGAAAAGAAAAATCATTCAATAGAAAAGATCTTGGAGAATGAATTGAGATTTGATAAAGGAACTCTAGATGAATCTTTTTCCTGGTCGATTCTAGCGATTGATGAGTTGAAAAAGAACATTTCTGGAAGAACATCTTTCTTTGCTGGTTTCCCCTGGTTTTTGGAATTTTGGAGCAGGGATGTTTTATGGGCTTGTCTTGCTTTACTTGATCTTGGAGAGTTTTCGACAGTAAAGGATATTTTGAAAGACTTAATGGTTTTATATCTTGATGAGAATAAAGATCAAGATAAAGGTAAAAGGGGTTTGATACCATCCCAAATAATAAACAACAAAGTCACTTATTACAATTCCGATGTAAATCCTCTTTTTTTGATTGTCTTGAATAAATACGCAAAAATAACTGGGGATTATCTCCTGGTAAACGATAATTATGAAATTATAGACAAGATAATAAAGAACATAAATATTGAGGGCAATAAAGTCAAGCCTATGAAATATGGAAGCTGGATGGACACTTTAGAGAGGGATGGTTATTTGATAGAGATACAGTCTTTATGGATAGAGGCATTGAGAAATCAAATTCTGGGAGAAAAACTTAAGGAAGGTCTTGGAGATTTTTTCGATCCAGAACTTGGATCATATAAAGACTCTTCAGAAGGAAAGAATGTTACTGCGAATGTCCTTGTTCCATTGATGTTTGGCCAAACGAATAAAGCAAACACCATCAAAACTCTTGAGTATGTAAAAAAGAATTTATTGGGGTCTTACGGTATAAGAACTTTGGACAAGACGAATAAAGATTATCAAAGTTCGGGATATCATACAGGCGCTTCATGGGGTCTTACAACAGGATGGGGTGCTTGCGCTTTCTTGAGAAATGATGATATTGATACAGGGATTTCATTGTTGAATATAATGGCAAAAGAGATTCAAGAGAATGGAATAGGAGGGATGAATGAGTGTGTGGATTCTGAGTTTGGGAATTTGATAGGAGCTTCAAGCCAATTGTGGAGCTCTGCAATGTATATACACTCTATTGATGGGTATCTTTTAGGTATTGATGCGAATGTCTTGAGAAAAGAGATAAGACTAAAACCAAAGATAAGGGAAGGAATGAGTGTGGAAAGGAGAGCTAAAAAGATAGGTAAAGGAGAGGTTGATTTGAAAATGGAATACAAAGGAGGAAAGTTTTTTATGGACTTGAAGTTTTATGAAATTGATGATGATTACATTTTAAAGATAGAATTACCTTCAAATTTCAATAACATAAATATCAAACACGGAACAAGTATAGATAGAGAGAAGAGGATAAAAGGACACAAATGCATATTGCTTGTTAAAGAGAATGTTGTTCTTGAAGCTAGCTAAAATTCTTAATAAATTCTTCGGGCATTGAAGATATTATCGGCTCTCGGTGGTATAGTTCTGTGAATCCAACATCAGAGGAATAGAATTCTTTTATATTTGGTCTTTTTCCAAATCTTCCATGGATCCAATAATGCTCTGTTTTCTCTTTTTCTGAAAATATAGAGAAATTTAGTGAATCAATTCCTAATTTACTGTAATTCTTGAATATGTATATTATAGATTTTGAGAGGTCTTTTATATCTTTTTTTGTCAGCTCTTTAAATGTAGATGTTTTTTCAATTATTATAAGAATTTCATTATTTGACATGGGGGCGAATGTTGATAAAAGGTGTACTTTTCCAAAGCTTTTTATATACCTTTCTTTATTCTTTTTCTCTTCTGATATTAGCTCTTCAAAGTAGTTTCTCCATTTTTTGCTGTGGTATTTTTTTGTATTCTCTAAGATTTCTTCTAGATAATTAGAAGGCTTTTCATCAGAAGTTATCTGTATGTGGGGGTGTATCTGAG
>CAZKIC010000026.1:0-7534 GCA_964552785.1 uncultured archaeon | reverse complement strand
TCCCTATTTCATCTTTCAGAATTTTTTCTTTTTTCTTTATATCCTGTTCAGATTCTTTTATCATTGAGTCTATTTCTTTCTCTGTTTTCTTCAGTTTTGATTTTTTCTCTGCAATGTTTTTTCGGGTGTTTGTTATTATTAATTTTCCGAAAGAGTATTGTTTTGTTATTATTCCGTCTTTTGAAAGAATGTCCGCCCATACTTCAACTGTTTCCACAGGCAAAGAAAGCTCATCTGCTATGTCTTCAGCAGAAACTTTACCTTCTCTGTTCACTATTTCTAGGAATTCATCAATCCCTGACTCATTTACAAGTTTCTTAAACATATACATCCTTTAATCTTTGTATACTATTATATATATGTTTAACTTTAATTAAGTTATGGGTAATATTCATAAAATATGCAAAGGACAGGCAGGCACAGAATATTTGATAGTTATTTCAATAGGTTTGTTTTTATTAACTCCTGTTATTATTTTAGGCCAGCAGTCAATGTCGCACCTTAGAGAGGAATCAGATTATTTAATGGTTAGAGAGTCTCTGAATAAATTATCGGATGCATCGAAGATTGTTCACTCTCAAGGGTATCCTGCAAAAATAAGTATCAGAGTGAAACTTCCGGATACTTTGGAAAGTTCTTATATATTAAATAATGCGGTTGTATTTAGAATAAGCAACTCAGCAGGGTTTAATGACTTGATTGAAATTTTTGATTTTAATGTTACAGGAGCATTACCAAGTTCGGGAGGAATTTACACAATAAATGTTGAGGCGCTTCAGAATGAAGTCAATATTTCTATTGTCTAAGAGAAAAGGGCAATCAGGACTAGAACTAATAGTAATGACTATTTTAGGTTTTGCAATTTTTGCTTTTTTTTATTTAGATATTATGGAAAGCACTATTGATTATTCAAGGGATAAGGTATATACTAGCGCATCCTCTTTATCAAAGAAGATATCAGCAAACATAAATATTGTTTATGAAGAAGGTAGCGGATTTAGTAAGAATATAACCATTCCGTCTGATATTTATGGAGCCAATTATGATATTTATTTGGATGGTGGTTATGTATTTGTTTCAGTTTTAAATAATTCATTTATTTCCAAAATATCAACCTCTGATACCTCGGGAATGTTTTCTCCCGGAAAGAATAGGATTTCAAATATAAATGGTGTTATCAATATAAGTTCCTGGTGATTGTTACGAAAAAAGGCCAAGCAATTTCATATGATTTTATAATAGCATTGTCTATATTTTTTGCGGTTGTGGTTTTTAGTATTAATGTAATTAAAGATATATCTGAAGAAAAAGAATGGAGTAGTTCTATTCACGACATGTCAGACCTATTAAAGAGCGTGTCTGACAAACTTCTAAAAAGTCCGGGAATTCCAAAGAATTGGAATGAAACTAATGTTGTTGATATTGGGTGGGCTGAAGAATATCCTTTGTTGAACAAGAATAAATTAGCATCCACTTTAAATATTTCTTATGTAGATCTAAAAAAGGCTGTTGGTGTTGGTTTACACGAGATTCTTATAAATATAAGCTATTATAATAACACACCTTATTATATCAATGGAGTGCCTTTTTATGTGGGTCGTTCTTTTTCCTCGGATGTGAAAAGAGTCTTTAGTGTTAAGAGACTGGGAGTTGTTGAAGAGAACAACAAACTAAAGATCATAAAAATAGATATTTATTTATGGGATGAAAATGTAATGTGATTTTATGAAGTCTGTTATATGTACAAAAACAAGAAAGGGTATGTTCTATAGTATTGATGCCTTGGTTGCATTGTTAATAATAGTGCTTGCTTCTTCAGTATATCTTTTTTATAATGACGATACTTTGAAGGAGATTAATTACGGCCAGATTCATTATTATGCAGAAGACGGGATGCAGTTATTGGGAACACTAAGACTGTCTGATGTTGATGAGAACATAAAACAAAATATCCTTATTAATACAAATATAACTTTAGAAGATACAAATAAAAATCTTGATGAAATAATAGCAATGTTGTGGGCGTACAATCAGAGCGATTATATTGAGATTTTATTGAATAGTGTATTTAATAATACCCTTATTTCTGATAAGTATGAATATTCTTTGGTGATAGAGGATCAAAATTCATGGACTAATATATATAATTCTTCTTCTTTTGATACAGATGATATGTCTTTTATGGCGTCATCTTCAAAAATTGTATCGGGATATAAAGAAAATACAGATCCTTTTGGTTTTGTTGCCAGGGTGTGGGCTTCCACAATAAGGAGAAATTCAACTTTAGTTATTCCTTTTCAACCACAAGGGAGTGGATGGGGAGGAAATCACAGCGATCCAGGTGTTGTTAATATAACAAAATATTTTGAGATAAACGAAAATATGACAATATATAGTGCTGATTTTTACATATCCTTACATTCTGTAAATGATTCTTATAATGTTGTCGATTTTAATGACGGTTTGTGTGCTTTTAACAGAACCTCTTTTTCTCATAATGATTCCTTTTTTGATGTTGTTGATGTCAAAAACTGCCTGAAGAACGGAACAAATAAAATTAAATTATCATTAAGAAATTACAATTTTCACGGCCATATACATCCGGGCACAAGACTCGAGGTATTCTATGAAGAAGAGGTTGTTGTTAAACAGCCATCTGCTTCAAATATTGAAGATTTTTTCTTTGATGATCTTTATTCTGTTGGGGGCAATGATTCAAAAACAGGGGCTTGGATGATATATTCTTTTTATGTTGATCCGTCTTACGGAAACAGAGATGTCAATCTCCATATAAATATCAAGGATTTTGAAGACACTTACGCTTATGATGAAAACGGCACATTCATAAATTCTACAGACATAAGAATTTATATGAATCAGGAAGATCCTATATGGGTTGACGGGGAGTCTTTATGTCCGGATAAAGACAACAGGACGCCAATGCCGTGGGATATAAACTGCTCTTATCTGCACCAGAATCACACAGTTAATGTGGCGGACAAACCGTTTATTTATTGTAGTAAAGAGACATACATGTCTGATGCCTTAAGTTATTTCACGAATATAACAACATGGTTTGATATAAATAAAAACGAAACATCAAGGCAGGGTTGTTTTAATGATTTGCAGGGAGATTATTTCAAGGTTGCTCTTCTTGAGGACCCGCATCTAAGAACTTCTGCAGGGAACTGCAATCCAGGAACAGGCAGTGGAGATAATTGGGGTATGGCCAAAGATTTCTCTTTTGATGGTAGCGGTGTTGTTGCGAGCGGAAACACATTAGACAAAGGAAAAGTAGTAAATAATGGAGGAAGTGATATATGGATAGATAAAATGAATGTAAGCTGGTGGCCATCTAATGGGGGGGAAGATTTAACAGAAGTGAAGATAAAGAATGTTTTATGGACAGGAACTTCTAATTCAGGGAATATTGTTGATTTGACCGATTTTAAATTAAAGGCAGGGAAAAAAGAAACATTAAAATTAACTTTCAACTTTCAAAGTGATGCTAAATCAGGGTATAATTTGACATTTATCTTTACTGACGGAAGTGAATATACGCAATCTTATGTCTGTTTTGATTCTGATAACCCTTCAACAGAAAGAGAGATAATAGAGGATTGGGTCTCTAGGGGCGGTCTTTTGTTCATTTCGGAGCATATAAAGACAGATCTAGCAAATGTAACTTTCGGAAATAGAGGGAAGAATTTATGTGATGCTGGCAAGGACAATAATCCGGGAACTGTTTATTCTTCTTTTTTCACAAATGGAAGTCTAGTTGACATAACCGATGTAGTGGTTGATGTTGGTGAGAAGCAGGCTTTTGAATTACAGTTTAACGATACATTGAACTGGAACCCTCTAACTCGGGTTAAATTGTATTACAGTGATGGGAGTTATGATGATTTTTATGTGAATCATGAGAATGTCAGTAAAGAGCTCCTAGTTGGGAATAAATCTAAATTCTTATTGGCTGAATCTAGTGGTAATAAGGCTTCATTTAGAGTGGACAGCAATGATACTTCTTCTTACACAATAACACAAATCTTGTTTGAGTTTGACAATTCTTCGTTAGGTGTCGATTCAATAAAATCTTATGACAATTGTCTGGAGAGTGCTGATTTTGTTACTGTGATAAATGAGGACGACTTAACAACTCTAACTCCAGGAATGTCTTTTTATCCTGAAGAAATTCCTTATGTTGAGAATGCAAATGCTACAGTCTATAAGACTATTGGAGAGTATGAAGATGGCACTGATGGACTGGCAAGGTGGGATTATGGAAACGGCACTGTTATGTATTTGTCTGATTTTAATAATCTGTTTACAGGCAATTTTCCTTTAGAGGTTAGACACATATTGGAGCAATTACTGATACAGGCAAATTCTGTTTATGATCTAGAATTAGATATAAATATAACCAATTATACCATAGACGGAACAAATGTGCTCGGAGTTTATGTTAATAATTATGATGATTTTGCTTGGGGGGAGGACTATACACATATTTATTCCGATCCTATAAACAACCCGAATGCTTCTTCAAGAGTGACAATAACTTATTCTTCAGGAAGGAATGTAGAGTACGGATTAATAGAGGTATCTCAGACAAAATTATTTGGCGGGAATATTTCTGGTTCTAAAGATATAAATTATACTTATCCTTCAGAAGCGGACAGTATTTATAGAACTTTTGTTCACATTTCTCAGATAGAGTCAAATAAGACAAGAATCTCTGCAGGAGTAAATGGTTCTTTGTCAGAGGTTTACTCTTCAAAGTTTTCTTTTGCTACTCCGACGACTCTTTTTATACCAGAGTCTTATTTTTCGTTAAAATCTAATAACAGTGTAAGGATTGATGACATCACTAACAACTCTATATTACCAAACACAACTTTAGAGTACAGGTTTTATGTGCCCTCTGTTGTTGGTTACGGGAATACTTTCCCAAATTCAACTTCAGCAGTAATAGATGCACAGAACAGATTAAAAGAAGTTATGGGTGATGTTGTAGATGCCACAGAGATTGCCAATTCTTCAATATCTAGTGGCGGTATACCCTGGATGTATGGTCCTCTTATAATACATTTCCAGGTATGGGGTTGATATTATTAAAAAAGGGTTTGTGTTTACTTTGTTTAGTGTATTGATTGTTTTTGTTGTAATAGCTTTACTAATGTCTAGACAGACAGATGAAGTTTACGAGATATCCGGCATAGAGAAAACTAGAGCGGATAATATTCACTTTCTTGTTAAAAGTGTTAATGACGATGTTGACAGAAGCTTAAATATTGTTTACAGGAGGGCTTTGCTTTCTTTAGTTAATTATGAGATTGGTTCGGGTGATTATGTCAATAATAGCAGGGATGTAATTAAGACTGTATCATTAAACGGCACAATTTCAGGAGAAGAACAACCTTTGATGGTTGACAATACTGTTGAAGACTGGATGGGGGTTATTTCATCTTTAATGGAAAAGAGGGATCTAGATACTACTATTACTGTAAGAAATACAACAATTCTGGAGAATGATCCGTTTTATTTAACTATTGAAACTAATATCAGTTCAAAGATTTCTGATTATATTATTGAAGCGGTTTATGAAAAAGAAACATTAGAGGAGAGCAATGTAAGCATCCTTTCTTTAGAGGACCCATTTTTTACTTTAAGCACTATAGGGTATGCTAACAATACTTTTATCAAGTGTTATTTTTTAGTGGGCAGTTCTTCTTCAGGAGGTTCTGCTTATGGTTGGAGTTATGTTTCAGAAGGACCTGATTACGCGAATGTTTCTAATAAGAACGACATGATACTTGTAGTTAGCAATTTAACAGGAAAATCAAATTATACAGGATTTTCTGGAATTGTTTTTAGAGATACAGAGACATATTCAGGAGTTTATGTTAATGGTGTTAATATATCCTCTATAGAGAACAACACATTGATTGCAATCAATAATGATTATGTGTGGTTAACAGGATTGAATATTACTTCCAAAAAAAACAGCTGTTATTTTGCTTATGATGAAGGCCCGTCATTTTTAGACAGAACTGAGGGAAGAAATGTTGCGTCTTCTGTTGGTATTGCATCTTTCATATACACCAAGAATCTTCCGGAAGGTTTGAAGTATGGATCTAATGATTATGCTTTAGATTTTGAGTATTTTAAGAATATTTAGTGAGATTATGGAATTGAAAGAAAAAATAAGCCAATTGTTTATATGCAGGAACCCTAATGATATTGAAAAAATTAAGTCTTTTATAGAGGAAGGCATAGGAGGATTTATGATAGGGAAAGGCGGAGAAATTGTAAGTAAGGATCAAGAGTATATGGAAGGAGATAGCAAAGAGTCTTTAAAAAAGTTCATAGGCACACTTAACAAAATTTCTAAAGAACAGGAAAAGATACCTCTTTTTATTGCGGTTGACGCTGAAGGAGGGGTTTATTTTAACCGTTTGAAAAATTTTTCTGATATGAAATCACAGTATTTTTACGGGAAAAAATTTGAGGAAGATAAAGATCTGGATTATTTTAAGAAGGAAATAGAAGCGGTTGCTCTTTTGATGAAGGAAATTGGAATAAATATGACCTTTGGCCCTGTTGTTGATTGCGCAATGAAGGGTTATAAAGGTTACATTGCAGAAGAAAAGGTAATGTCTTATAATATTCAGGGGCTTAGCAAATCAGAGATTTTCGCTTCTCAGAGAGCATATTCAGATAATATTGAAACTGTAGTAACTTTAGGTTTGACCTCTATGATTATATACCAAAAGAAAGGAATAATACCAACATTGAAACATTTCCCTTCTTATGGCTTACTGGAAGTTGATCAAAACCCTCACAAAGTTCTTCCGAGAGAGAATGTTAGTGTGGAGGATTTAGAGATGCAGTTATTGCCTTACAAGAAAGCTTTTAAATTAGGCGCTTATGCGATAATGAAAGGACATGTTTTAACTCCTTTTGATTTTGAAAAGCCCGCATCTCTTTCTGAGAAAATAGAACTCTTTTTGAGAAACGAGTTGGGATTTAAGGGCTTGAGTGTTGTTGACGAATTAAATATGGGTGCCATAAAAGAGTATTACGGAACACATTCTCCGGAAAAAGCAGCAGTTGATGCGGTTAGAGTTAATGATATTATTTTGATAAGTCATCCAGAAACTTTCTTAGTGATGAGGGACGCCATAGTTAAAGAAGCGAAGAAAGATGCAAACTTAAGAATGAAAATAGACGAATCCTTAGAAAAAATCTTAATGTTCAAGAAGATTATTGGTTTGATTCATTAGTATTGATTCTCCTAATTAATATATTTTTTCTTTGATAATGTAGTTAATGGAGCGGAGGGAGGGATTCGAACCCCCGTTAAAGTGGCTCTGCAGGCCACCGCCAAACCGGACTAGGCGACCTCCGCACAGCCTTTTACAAACGCTGGCGAAAAGTGCGATTTTCGTTGCATGGCAACTCAATCCCACAAAACATTCGGCCTTTTACAAACGCTGGCGAAAAGTGCGATTTTCGTTGCATGGCAACTCAATCC
>CAZKIC010000025.1:0-7747 GCA_964552785.1 uncultured archaeon | reverse complement strand
TTTTTCCTGATAAAATAACGGAGGCTACCCTTATATATAATTTTGTTAGAATTAAGTTAGAATTAATTATGTTCTTGGTTTACTTTCGGAGGTACTGGAAAATAAAAAAGAAAAGAGGAATTAGTTTAATTCAATTTTAACTCCACCTATTTTTCTGGCGAAAATGTTGTACAACCATGTAAAAACAATGCCTGAGATAAGTCCCAGTATTGCATATATTATCGGCATTACAATCAATATAAGTATTCTTACCCCTACCGATATTCCTAAACCTAGTTCTGTTGTTATTTGACTTAATTCTGAAGAAGGTAATACCGCCATAATAAGTCCTGCGACTAACCCGTATACAGCCAATAACGCTGCATATATCTTGGCTGCAGACATAATATCTATTTTCTTTATCTCTTTTCTCATAAAATCACCTGAAATTATTCTGAGAAATAATATATAAAAAGGGGGTTAATAAAGATTAGTTTTTCTTCTTAATTGTCTTCAATCTGAATGTGTTCTCTCTTTCCATCTCTTCCAGACGCATTTTGATGAAAGTTTGTTGCTTTTCCAACTCTGGTATTGTCTTAAATTCTAAAGCATTAACTCTTCTTTTTGTTTTTTCTACTTCTTCCAATAGTTTTCTTAATGTTGTTTCTACCTCTGCTGCTGTGATTATTTTCTCAAGAAGTTTAGAGAATGATTCTGCAGTATCCTGTATTCTTGAAGACATTCCAATTAATTCGAAGTTTCTGTCTTCAAATCCTGATACTTTATTCTTATCTATTTCTGGAACAACAACACCCATTATGTTTTTTGTTTTCAAACTTATGGAAGGCCTCTCACTAAGTATCAAAGATGCGTTTTTTATCTCCAAAACTCCGTCTAATGCTTCTGCTTTCTTAAGATTGTTCGTTGACTCTACATACATCTGCGTAAGCTCGCCTCTAAGAGTCTTTGCTTTTTTCAGGACCTCAAAAAATTCCAAGATTAATCCGTCTCTTTTTTTCTTAAGCAATTTGTGGCCTGATTTCGCAAGCTTTATTTTTTTCTTCAGCTTAATTAATTCTGACCTTGTTGGTTTTATGTCTGCCATAAGAATCACTTACTTTTGGGTGTTAATCTGTATACTTTTTTTGTTGGATTCCACCACGATAGTGTTGCTATGTATACATCGCCCTCCTTCTCCAAAACATACTTTTTTAACAAAGGATCCTTGTTCAATAATTCTGATAAAGGTACAGGAACTCCATTTTCCCCTCTGAAAGCCATAACAATATTATTAGTATTATTGAAATTTGGATTTCCTTCTGTTGTCGCATTAAGCAGCGAATAGCCTAATGACTCCCATAATATAGGATGCCATTTACCCATCTGCATATTAATTCTAAATATTCTTAAGTGTGTATTTATATTGCTTATACCACTCAGGTAAGCGATATGAGGATCTTGGTATTCTGCATCTTTCTTGATCATGTCTAGACTTAACCGTTGTTCTAATCCTTCTTTTAATTGTCTATATATTTGTTCTGCTTCAGAATGTCCTTCATACTCTCCTTGTTCTGAAACCAGATATAGTTTTCCGTTCTTGTGATCGTAATAAAATATCCCTCCTCTGTTTCTTGGTTCTACTTTTTCAAGCTGCCTCCTAGCGTTTTTTATTGCATTTCCATCTATTTCCTTTGCAATATTCGGGAATGTATCTGAAACACCATGAGCTTCATGAGAGTGATGAACTGCTCCACAGCATTCTTCACAATCCTCCTCGAAATTTTCATTTCTGGGACCTCCATGAGCAAAAACAAATGCTAGTGTTTCGTCATTATGGTTGTATATCATATTTCCTGCATTACAGCAAACATTAACATGTGGTATATCATAAGCTGCCTCTCTTAATGGGTGCATTCTTGCGTCACTACATATATAAAATGTGTATCTCGCCCGTCTTTGATCGTCTCTCAACGAGCCGATAAATCTTCTTGTTTCTTCATCTCTTATACTACTTATTGCTATTGGTTCTGCATAAGCCCAGTCTAATTTTATATCAGTGACTTTCATACCAACTCCCCTCATTTAAGTAGTAAGAAGGATTACTCCTTCTTTTTTGGATAATACTTATCCTTCATATCATTAGATATTCTTGTAAGGTCTTCTTTTGGAATTGTTCCCAAAAGTTTCCAAGACATATCCAGTGTTCCCTCTTTTATTCCTCTGTCTTCATTCTTGCCCTGCCTTACGAACTTATCCTCGAATAAATCCGCAAATTTCAGGAAATTTCTGTCTCTTTCAGACAGTGCCTCTTCACCAACTATGGCCACTAATCCTCTCAAATCTCTTCCTTCTGCATAAAGAGCATACATCTGGTCGGCAACCTGCTTGTGATCTTCCCTTGTTTTTCCTTTACCAATACCACTATTCATAAGCCTCGATAATGAAGGCAAAACATCTATTGGCGGATATATTCCTTTCCTGTGTAATTCTCTTGAAACTACCACCTGTCCTTCAGTAATATACCCTGTAAGATCAGGAATGGGGTGGGTAATATCATCTCCTATCATTGTCAATATAGGTATTTGTGTTACTGATCCTTTCTTTCCTTTTATAATTCCTGCTCTTTCATATATTGTAGCAAGGTCTGTATACATGTAACCTGGATAACCCCTTCTTCCGGGTATTTCTTCTCTGGCACTTCCTATCTCTCTCAAAGACTCGCAGTAGTTGGTCATGTCTGTCAGAATGACTAAAACGTGCATGTCTTTTTCATAAGCTAAGTATTCAGCGGTTGTTAAAGCAATCCTTGGAGTAACTAATCTTTCTACTGCAGGATCGTTAGCCAGGTTCAAGAAAATTACTGCTCTTTCCAAAGCTCCTGTCTCCTCAAAGTCTTTCATGAATTTTTGAGCTTCTTCATTCGTGATTCCCATAGCTGCAAAAACAACAGCAAACTTTTCTTTTGAACCTACCACTTTTGCCTGTCTTGCTATCTGCAAAGCAATATCATTATGAGGCAACCCCGAACCACTAAATATTGGTAGCTTCTGCCCTCTAACTAATGTGTTCATCGCATCTATAGTTGATATACCTGTCTGAATGAAATCATTAGGTGTGTCTCTTGAATAAGGATTTATAGCAGCACCATTTATGTCTAAAACAACATCAGACATTATCTCCGGTCCATTATCAATTGGTTTTCCTGCTCCGCTGAAAATTCTTCCAAGCATATCCTCTGAAACTTTTAATCTCAATGGCTCTCCTAAGAATTTTACTGATGCTCCTTTTGAAATTCCTGATGTTCCTTCGAAACTCTGTACAACTACAGCATCTTCAGAGGTATCTAACACCTGCCCTAATCTCTCTTCTCCTGAAGCAAGTCTTAATTTAACAATTTCTCCATAACCTACAGCGTGCGTCTTCTCTACAAATATTAAAGGTCCTGCTACTCTTGTTATTGTTTTATATTCAGTTTTGCTCATAATAATCACCTAATTATACTTTTATTGAGTTTAACTCATTGTTAATATCCTTCTGGATTTTCTTTAACAATGGTTCGTAGTTCTTTTCGAATTTCAATTCCGCAATTCTATTCTTGCTTTTCAATGCAATAATCTCCTTTGCCGGAACTCCTTTTTCTAATAAAGCATAAGCTTTATCTCCGTAATCCAATACTTCCTTCAACATATGATAGGATTTTATGTTAGTACAGAAAGTATCGACTTCATGGAATGCGTTTTGTTGTAAAATAAACTCTCTTATCATCCTCGCTATTTCCAAAGTAATCTGTTGGTTGTCTGGTAAAGCGTCACTACCTACCAACTGAACTATCTCCTGGAGTTTTTCCTCTTCCTGCAGTATTTTCATGGCCTTTGAAACATAATCCGCCCAGTCTGCAGCAACGTTTTCTGAGAACCAGTTATTCAAAGTTTCATGATATAAAGAATAAGAGGTCAACCAATTAATACTTGGAAAGTGTCTTCTTTGAGCCAACTTAGCATCCAATGCCCAAAATGTCTTTACTACTCTTAATGTGTTTTGTGTTACCGGTTCTGAGAAATCCCCTCCTGGTGGGCTTACTGCTCCTATTATTGTTACAGAACCCTCTTTCTTTGAGTTTAAAGGAATTACTTTTCCACCTCTTTCATAGAATTCTGCCAATCTTGTAGATAAATAAGCGGGATAACCTTCTTCTCCGGGCATTTCTTCCAATCTCGATGAAATTTCTCTCATCGCTTCAGCCCATCTTGATGTAGAATCAGCCATCAGAGCTACATGATACCCTTGATCTCTGAAATATTCTGCTATTGTGACCCCTGTATAAATGGATGCTTCTCTAGCAGCTACAGGCATATTTGATGTGTTTGCTATTAATACTGTTCTGTCCATTAATGGTTTTCCTGTTTTAGGATCTATCAAGTGTGGGAATTCTGTAAGTACTTCTGTCATTTCGTTTCCTCTCTCACCACAACCTATATATACCACAATGTCTGCATCAGACCATTTAGCAAGCTGTTGTTGTGAAACTGTTTTTCCTGCACCGAAAGGACCAGGAATTGCTGCTACACCCCCTTTAGCAAGAGGGAAAAAAACATCGAAAATTCTTTGACCTGTTATTAATGGTTCTGAAGGTACTAGTTTCTTCTCTACCTTTCTTGGAATCCTGATAGGCCATTCCTGTTTCATTGTAAGCTTTGTTCCGTTATCTAATATTGCTATTGTCTCGTCAACTGTATATTTTCCTGATTTGATGTCTTTTATTTTTCCTGACACGCCTATCGGGACCAATATTTTGTGTGTTATCGAATCTGTTTCTTTTACTTCCCCTATTATTTGACCCTCATTAACAAAATCGCCTTTCTTAACTATTGGCTTAAACTCCCACTTTGTTTCTCTGTCTAAAGCGTTTGTATAAGCCCCTCTTCTGATGAAATCGCCCATCATTTTTTTCAGTTCTGGAAGGGGCCTTTGAATACCATCATATATAGATCTTAATAAACCAGGACCTAGTTCTACTGAAAGAGAACTTCCTGTGTTTTCTACAGGCTCTCCTGGTGTCAGTCCTGTTGTGTCCTCATAAACCTGGATTGTTGATTTATCGCCGTCTATCTGGATTACTTCACCCATCAACTTTTCTTTTCCTACCCTTATAACGTCAAACATTCTTGCGTCTAAACCTTTAGCTACAACTACAGGTCCTGAAACCCTATATATTTTTCCCTTTGATTTTTCTGCCATAACAAATCACCTAATTATTCCTTACCCCATAAGTCTACGCCTATGGCTCTCTTAATCATCATCCTCATGTTTTCTTCTCCTGAAGTATCATGAGATAAAACAACCACTGTGGGCTTTACTTGAGTCATTGATCTCTCCTTGTTTCTTGAACTCAGGTACTCGAAATCTTTATTATCCATTATTACTATACCTATTGTTTTATCATTCATTACTTCTTCGAATATTTTATCTATGTTTTCCTTTGTTGCAGGATAACCTCTTTTTATCCCTGCTATTTTGAATCCTGTTACCAATGAATCATTTCCCAAAACAACAATATCTAAAATATTAATCACCTTATACCAACAAATTCTCTCTTATGAACTCTTCGTCCATATTCAGGAATTTTGAGTTCACTAACAACTTCAGATTTTTCATCTCGCTTTCTTTCATTAAAAGGAATCCGAATATAACTGACAAGGATAATGGATTATATTTCATCAGTTTGCTGACTCTTTTGTATATATAAAGATCTAATTCATATTCGAAAGATGCTAATGAATTACTCTCTTTTAGTTTTTTTACTATGTCTGAGATTTCTTTCTTATATATTGACTTGTTAACTGCTTCGATAAGATCATCTATTGACTTTACTTTCAATAATGTTTTTGAAAACCTGCGTTCAGGCAAAATTAAAAGTTCCTCAAACGCAGAAGACTTTATTCTCTCCTTCAATGCTCTTGCCGTTGTTTTAATGTTCAAAAGATCTATGTATACACCATATATTGATCTTAATTCTTTTTCCGTGGTTTTTATTCCTGCTTCCTGGAATGTTTCATGGGCTTTAGTATAGTATTTCTTGTCAATTTTGTTCTCTACTGGGGCCAAATCCTTCTCTTCTATAGCTTTGTTTATCTTATCCACAGGAACATCAATAAAAGATGATATTTCATTCAATATTAATTCTTTCTTGTTCTCATAGAGGTCTTTATAAAAATCTAAAGGATTTAAAGGTATTAACGCGTATTTTATCTCATCAAATTCCAATGAGTTTGCTATACCTCTAAACATTATTTTTATATTATACAATTCCCATTTTTCTATGAAAACATCTACTAATGAAATGTTTCTTGTTTTTGACATCTCGCTTATCTGGAATAATGTATTTGCGAAGTGTTTGTTTATAGCTAATTCTAAAAGTTCTCTGCCTTTATAATTTAATGCGTACTCGTTTATTTCTGAAGATAACTTTCTTTCTTTCAAAAAATTGGCTATTTCGTTAAAACCCATCTTCAACATTTTCTCATAATCTTCTTTTTTCAGAAGATCTCTTTTTTTGACTCTTATTCTTGTCGCTAAGTAAGGATAGGTTTTTCTAAGCCTTTCTTTTTTCAGTTCATTGTGAAGCAATAATTTGGCGCTCATTTAATCACTAAATACAAAATATTTATTAATTTCGAACATGTTTTTTGAAATCAGATCATTTTTTAATTCATTTAAACTTAGATCGACTCTTCTAATACCATCTTTGCTTTCAAGTATAAGTCCTGCTTCAATCTCCGATGCTTTTACAACATAATCTTTAGATATCTTTCTAAGCAAGGCTTCGTCTTTCTTTGAAACATAAACAACTTTTCCATCTTTAAGCTGATTAGATGCAACTTTCAATAACGCAGACAGCATCTTTTCTCTGCTCTTAGAATCCATTGACTTTATCTTCTCTTCAATATTCTCTTCTAATATTTTCATCAATGCTTCCTTTTCTTTCAGTAAGATTCTTTTCTTTTCTATTGCAAGTGATGATGTCTCCCTTTCTTCTATTTTTTTAGATTCAATTTTATACTTTTGTTCCAGATCTTTTTTTATTTCTTTTTCTTTGCTCTTTTTTTCATCCAAAAGAACTTTTATTTTCTCTGATGTTTCTTTGTTTATCGCTTCTATTTCTTTTTTAACGCTGTTATCTATGTCTTTCAACAATGCATCTAGGGACATCTAATCACCTTCTTCTCTATACGTGCTTATGATTAAAGGACTGTTTATTCTGCCAGTCCTAAAATCATGATCGCAACAACCAATCCGAATATAACTAATGTTTCTGGTAGTACTGTTAAAATCAAACCTTTACCAAAAAGTTTTTCATCTTCGGCCATTGCACCTACTGCTGCCGTACCAATTTCTTTCTCGCCTATTCCTGCTGCAATAGCAGTTAGACCGATTGCTAAACTAGCTCCGATTGCTATAATTCCTGTATCTGCCATATCTCATTACCTCCTTTCAAGGGGCCAAAACCCCTTTTCAATACAATAACAAAATTCTTTGTTGTTATTGAAAATCCAGCGACATTGGTCGCGTAATCTTCTGAACCCTGATTGAAACTAAAGTTTCATCATCTCCAACAGACTGTTTTCAGGATCTAGTTGAAGATCCCTTGGTTTTATGGGAGAGCCAATAACTATAAAAGGGGCCGAACCCCTTTTCAACTAGATATTATTTCAATCTGTTGAAAATTACTTTCCGAAGGCTTTAAACTCTATGCCTCCTCCATGATAGT